>PQAM01000018.1 GCA_003104975.1 Candidatus Methylomirabilota bacterium | reverse complement strand
CAGGAAACCGGGGGAAGGTCACATTGTCTCGGCCATCTGCTCGATAACTCCGCGCTCAAAGCCGGCGTTGTACGCGACGACGGTTCGCGCGATCTCGGTGACCCTGGCGCCCCGGTCCATTGCAGCCTTGACGATTTCATCCGGTTGCAGTTCCGGCGCCGCCGGCTCATGCACCGTCCACCAGAGTCGCTTATGACACTGTAACCCCGCCATGATCCGGGACTTCGACAAGCCTACGGGTCGCGCAGACTCGCTCATCTTCATCTTACCCGGTGTCATTCATCCAATGCATGAGCGCGCCACAGTCCTCGGCATTTATTGTCCACGGTCTGCTAAGGTGTCCATACAGGAACGCCGACATGATGGGCGAGTAGGTCAAAGTGCTTGTCGGAGTGAAAAAGACTACAGGCGTAATTGAGGGCAACCGCAGCGATAAGCTGATCTGTTGCCGGAATAGATAAGCCCATCCGTCGCAGCGCATGAGCCATTCGATAGGCCGATCTCCAGACGGACTCGGTAATCGGGAACTGATGTAGTGCTTCCAAGTCGTCACGGAGTTCCCGAAATTCTCCTTCTGTCCTCGTGCCACCTGCAAGCTCCAGGACGATCATTTCGCAGGTCGCTGCGCGACCCTCGGTAAGTAAGTCGCGGACCTGTTCCCTGACAAGGGGATTTCCTGTAGGTCGCAATGCATGGATCCAAGCCGATGTGTCGATCAGGACCCATCCGTCAGGCATCGGCCCGCAATTTGGAAAGCGCCTTTGGCGTCAGGTCAAGGGGAAGACGGCCCAGCTTGCCGATGAGCCGTTCGATCCGCTGCTGGCGAATGACCGCCTGCAAAGAGCGATGGAAGAGTTCCTTCTTGGTCTTGGCTTTGGTGAGCGCCAGCGCCTGCTTCAGGAGTTTGTCATCGATCTCCAGGGTAGTCCTCATCGCGCAGTCCTCCTTTAGGCATAAAAATACCACGATGTGTATGCCATATCAACCCGTCGATGAATTCGCTAGGAGCAATACGAGGTTCAGGATTCGCTGCGGGGTAATGGGCCATCCGTCCGGCTTGACCGGCTCGGCTCGGCCTCGGCGGTCCTGGGGATGACGCTGATCGCGCCGTTCTCCTCTAGGATCGCGAAGCGTGCCTGCGCCGGTTCGACCAGCCCGTTGCGCCGCAGTGCCGCCAGCAGCTCGTCGAGGGTGATCCGTTCGCGTCGCAGATTCTCCTGGAGGATGCGTCCGTTGTGAATCAGGAGCGTGGGCTGCGCCTCGAGCAGGCGGCGCGCGCGCTTGGACCGATACGTCACTTCGGTCACGCCGTAATTGAGCGCGAGGATGGTCACCGCCCCGATCAGTCCGCCCCCAAGCGAGACGTCGTTGCCGATCACGGCGTTCTGGACCACATTCGAGATGATGAGCAAGACGACCAGGTCGAAGGGGGTAAGCTGGCCCACTTGCCGCTTCCCGGTGAAACGGAAGACCAGCAACAGAAAGAGGTAGACGACGCCCGACCGCAGCATCTTTTCAGCGACGGAAATGTCAGGGATGAAGAGCTTCCACATGGCGCCTCCTTCAGGGGTTGCCCATGGGAGGTAGTGGATGTCTGGGGAGTGATACCCGCTTCGAGGTTACGTGCCGGTTATCGTGCCAGAACCTAGCAGGGCCTCCACCTCGCGCCTGAGCGACTCGTTTGGCGCGACGGTCAAGTCCGGCGAGGCGGCGACGGTGACCTGAGCGCCCGGCGCAACACTCAAATGGAGCCTGACCGGGGTCGGCCCCGGGAATTTCAGCAGCAGGCCTTTCAACTGCTCCAGCGTTGAGTCGGACAGGTCCGCTTCCCCTATCGTAATCTCGACCGCCGAAGACGCCTGACGGCCTTGGATATTCGCGAGGGGGCTGACCTCTGCCAAAAGGAGCTTGACCACCTCTTCGCCCACATCCGCCTGACCCTTGGCCATAACGGCCGTCCCTTTCACCAGGTGGAGCAGGTTCGCCTTGTACAGCTCGGGAAATGCCACCGCCTCCACCGTCCCCGCCATGTCTTCGAGCGTGACGAAGGCCATCCGGTCGCCGCTCTTGGTGGTAATCTCCTTGACGGCGGTCACAATGGCGCACACCGTGACCGTCTCTTTATCCTGGCAGGCCGCGAGGCGATCGGTGGCGACGGCGGCGACCCTGGCGATGACGTCCCGGTAATCGGACAGCGGGTGGCCGGTTACGTAGAAGCCCAACGTCTCCTTTTCGGCAGCCAGGCGTTGGGTGGGCGACCACTCCGGAATAGCCGGAAGGGCCTCAGCCTGTTGGGTAAGCCCACCCGTAGCCTCCAACACATCGAGCAGTGAGCCCTGGCCATAACTCCGCTCGCGTTGTGCGCCGGCGCCCGCCTCCATCGCCTTGTCCGCCACCGCCATAAGCTGGGACCTCGCTGCCCCGAGGGAATCGAAGGCCCCGCACTTGATCAGGCTCTCGACGACCCGTTTATTCACCAGCCGCAGGTCCACCCGTTCGCAGAAGTCGAAGAGGGATCGGAGGCGACCCTTATCCCGCCGTGTGGTCAGGATCGATTGGATGGCCGTCTCACCGACATTCTTAATGGCCACCAGCCCGAATCGGATCTGCTCGCCTACGACGGTGAAGCGGCTTTCCGACTCGTTGACATCTGGCGGCAGGACGGTGATCCCCATCTGCTTGCACTCGTCGATATACTTGACGATCCCGTCAGTATTCGCCATCTCCGAGGTGAGGAGGGCCGCCATGAACTCGACCGGATAGTGCGCCTTGAGATAGGCGGTCTGATAGGCGACCAGAGCGTAGGAGGTTGCGTGGGGTTTGTTGAAGGCGTACCCGGCAAAGGGGGCCATCTTATCGAAGACCTTTTGCGCTATCCGCGCCGGGACCCCCTTGGCCTTAGCGCCGTCAACGAACTTCTTCCGCTGCTGATCCATGGTTTCAGGGTCTTTCTTCCCCATCGCCTTGCGCAACACATCGGCCTCGCCCATCGAGAAGCCGGCCAGCTCAGAGGCGATCCGCATCACCTGCTCCTGGTAGACCATGATCCCGTAGGTCTCTTTCAGGATCTCTTCCATCAGCGGGTGGTCGTAGCTGATCTTGACCTTGCCGTGCTTGCGGTTGATGAAGTCGTCGATCATGACCATCGGCCCCGGTCGGTAGAGCGCCACGAGGGCGATGACGTCCTCCAGCCGTTCCGGCTTCAGGCGCCGCATCAGGTCCCGCATTCCCGACGATTCCAGTTGGAAGACTCCGAAGGTCCGCGCCTCGCCGAGCAGCTTGAAGACCGCCGGGTCATCGAGAGGGATCGCCTCAATCGGGATCTTCTGCCCGCGTCCCGACGCGATCAGCTCCAGGGTATTGGCGATAACCGTCAGGGTCCGCAGGCCCAGGAAATCGACCTTCAACAGGCCGATCTTCTCGATAGCCTTCATGGCATACTGGGTCGTCGGCTTGCTGCCGGTCTTCGGATCCTTGTAGAGTGGAACATGCTCGGTGAGCGGGTCGCCGGAGATCACGACGCCGGCCGCGTGGGTCGAGGCGTGGCGCGTCAGCCCCTCCAGGCACTTGGCTACCCGCCACAGATCCTCCACCTCGGGCCGGCTCTGCACCGCCTCGGTCAGCGGCGGGCTCTCGGCAATCGCCTCGTCCAGGCTGATGTTAAGCCGATTGGGGACCAGCTTGGCGATCTTATCCACCTCGGCATACGGCATCCCCAGGCCCCGTCCGACATCCCGGATGACTGCCTTGGCCCCCATCGTCCCGAACGTGATGATCTGGGCGACATTGTCGGCCCCATACTTCCTCGTCACATAGTCGATCACCTCGTCCCGGCGGTCGTCGCTGAAGTCGATGTCCATGTCCGGCATGCTGATCCGCTCCGGGTTTAGGAACCGTTCAAAGATCAGGCCGTACCGCAGCGGATCGATGTTGGTGATGCCGAGACAGTAGGCGACCAATGAGGCGGCCGCGGAGCCGCGCCCCGGGCCGACCGAAACCCCGCGATCCTTGGCGAACTTGATAAAGTCCCAGACCACCAGAAAGTAGCCGGCAAAGCCGGTCTTCTGAATGACATCCAACTCGTACTGGAGACGCGCTTCTGCGGCGGCATTGGCCGCCGGGAATCGGGTCTTGAGCCCCTGCCGGGCCAGATGGGCCAGATAGGATTCGAGGGTATAGCCCTCGGGGACCTGATATTTGGGGAGCCGGAGTTGCCCGAAGTGAAGCTGGAGGTTGCACCGCTCGGCTACGACAATGGTGTTCTTGACCGCCTCAGGCAGCTCGGCAAAGATCCGTCTCATCTCGTCTGCCGATTTGAAGTAGAACTGGTCGGTGGAGAAGCGCCAGCGATCCTTGTCCTGAATCGTCTTCCCGGTCTGGATGCAGAGCAGGACCTCATGGGCGCGGGCATCCTCCTTGCTGGGATAGTGCAGGTCGTTGGTGGCGACCATCGGCAGATCGAAGGACTTCGCGAGTCGCAGGACGCCCTCAGTCACCCGCTTCTGCTCCGGTATTCCGTGATCCTGAACCTCCAGGAAGTAGTTCTCGCGTCCCAGTGCCTCCAGATACCAACTGACCGTCTCCTTGGCCCGCGCCTCGTCGCCATCCAGCAATGCCTTGGCCACCTCGCAGTTGAGGCACCCCGAGAGGGCGATCAGACCGTGACAGTGTTGGGCGAACAGCTCCCGGTCGATCCGGGGCTTATAGTAGAAGCCCTCCAGATAGCCGGCCGACACCAGCTTGATCAGATTCCGGTAGCCGACCTGATCCTTGGCCAGCAGAGTAATGTGGCTGGCGCCCTCGTAGCCGCTGTCCTGATTGGACCGCTCAAACCGGCTGCCAGGGGCGATGTAGACCTCGCTGCCGATGATCGGCTTGATCCCCTCCTTCATCGCGATGCTGTAAAAGTCGATCGCCCCGAAGAGGTTGCCGTGATCGGTGACCGCCAGGGCGGGCATCTGGTACTCCTTCGCCTTGGCCACCAGCTTCTCAAGCCCGCAGGCCCCATCCAGCAGGCTGTATTGGCTGTGCACGTGCAAATGTACGAAATCAGAATGATGCATCAATGCCTCAAACAGCAGGGGTTAGGGATTAGGGGGTAGTATATCATCAGATCAGCGGCGGACCTCCAACTGAGCGAGGATCGGATCGATCGATTGCTCATCACCTGAAAGTTCGCGCCGGACAAATTCCCACTGTGCGCGTTCATGTGCGGCCAGCCCGTGGATCGATGCACTCTCTCGCCCGCAGGCCTCATCCTCTATCTGCTCGAAAAACCGGACAGCCCATCGTAGCACGATGCGCAGCACGGTGAGCGTGATACGCCATGGCAAGGCCCCGATGACGGCGCCGACAGCGCGGCCGAGCCAACGTTGAACTGCTGAGTCTCGCGGTGTGTCGCCTGCGCGGACGAGGACCGTGCGGAGTTGATCCCTGGTCTGCGCTTCGAGTTGTCGCAACGCCTCCCACTTGCGTCGCCGGTCAGGCCGCCGCGCCAGACGAGCCGCCATCGCGTACACCGCCTCTCCGAACACCTCGATGTCGTATGCTCGCTTCACACTCTGCCGCGATGCCATTGTCGCAATTCGCACTGCCATCCAACGTCCACACTCAGTCGCGTAGTCCCCGCGTCAGCCTGAAGAGGTAGTGCGGCGATCCGCATCGCGGAGGATGTGTCCAATTTGCCCCCTCAAGGCTGGCACTTTATTCTTCACGACATCCCACACAAGCTCGTAATCCACCCCGAAGTACCCGTGGATCAGTCGGTCGCGCATACCGGCCATTGCCCGCCATTCTACCTCGGGATACTGCTCGCGAAACACATCGGGCACTTTCTTGGCGGCTTCCCCAATGACCTCCGGACTTCGCGCAAATGCCCGGCGTAAGGTTTCGTCGGCGAGTAATTGCTCCTTGCTGAGTGCTACGCACTGCTCGACCAGATAGTCTGTCTCGATCAGGATATGGCGCAGGTGCTCAAGCGGCTCGAATGACATCTCTCGCCTCGGAAAGGATGTGAGTGCCGAGATGCGGACTCAGCGACTCTGTTGTCACGATCTCCACCCGACGTCCAAGCAGGCGCTCTAAGAGTTCCGAGAGATCGAGAAACCGGTCGTATGTTTTCTGCTCCGGCTCGAACTCGACCAGTACATCGACATCACTTTCGAGCGATGCCGTTTCCCGGACAAACGATCCAAAGAGCGCCAGCCGCCGAACCCCCAGCGCGCGAATCGCTCCCTCGGCTGATTTCAGCCGTTCGATAACTTCCTGCCGATCTCGCACCATCTCATTCATCGGTAACCCTGCCCCATGTCCGTAATAGCTTGACCGAAGGCCTGCCGCGAACACGAGCATAACAACGCCGATCTGCTGTCACAACAGGACAGTCGAACGCCTCAGCGAACACAATGAAGTACGCGTCGTAGACTGTGATCCCTGCAGCCTTGGCGAGTTGTGCTGCTTCCTTTCCGAGCGGATAGGAGAATGGCCGGATGTCCAAGTCCATTGTCTCCAAAGAATCAAGGGCACTGGCTACTTCTTCGGCCCCAAGCTGGGGCTGATAGCGCAAGACGTTGGCAAGCTCGTAGAAGATGAGGTCGGGTACGATGAGATCGAGTTCTGCGTCAACAATCCTATGCCGGATTTCCAACGCAGCGTCGAGATCGTCTTCCGGGGGATGTATAAACCATTTGGCGATTACGGAGGTATCGAGGACCAAGTCCATCAGCGATTCGCGGCTCGCATCTTCCTGATAAAGCCGACTGCGTCCCAGGGTTTCGTTTTGCTTCTAATTTCATCCTGGATCTTCATTGCCTTTTCCACCGCGCGCCGCCGTCGCTCTTTAACCTCCTCCTGAGTAAAATACTCCTCCATGGCATGGCGGAAAAACTGACTCCGGTTTCGACCCTCCTTGAAAGCCGCTCTGTCGATAACCTTTAGAAGCTTTTCATCTATTGAGATGTTTATGCGGGTCATGCGCGCCTCCCTCTATGACTACACATAAACTAACTGATCGTGTGTAGTCCGTCAAGGAAGAAAGCTCGCTGGTTCATTCCCACTCGATGGTGCTGGGGGGCTTGGAGGAGATGTCATAGACAACGCGGTTCACGCCTTTGACCTCGCTCACGATCCGGCTGCTGATTGCCTGGAGCAGATCATGCGGCAGGCGCGCCCAGTCGGCCGTCATGCCGTCGAGGCTGGTGACGGCTCGGATAGCGATGACATGCTCATAGGTCCGCTCGTCGCCCATAACCCCGACCGTCTTGATCGGCAGTAGCACGGCGAATGCCTGCCACAGTTCGCGATCCAGCTTCGCCTTCACGACTTCAGATTCAACGATCGCGTCGGCCTCTCGCAGCAGGTCCAGCCGCGCCTGCGTCACCTCGCCGATGATCCGGACGGCCAGACCCGGCCCCGGGAACGGCTGACGCCAGAGGATGGTATCCGGCAGGCCGAGTTCCTTTCCCAGCTCTCGGACCTCATCCTTGAACAGCTCCCGCAGCGGCTCGATCAGCTCGAAATCGAACTGCTCCGGCAGCCCACCCACGTTGTGATGGGATTTGATGGTAACCGACGGTCCCTGAACCGAGACGCTCTCGATCACATCGGGGTAGAGTGTTCCCTGAGCGAGGAACTCGAACCGCCCCAGCCGTCGCGCTTCCTCTTCAAAGACGGCGATGAACTCCGCGCCGATGATCTTCCGTTTCTCCTCAGGATCGATGATCCCTTTGAGCCGGGTCAGGAACCGCTCCCGCGCATCGACTGAGACCAGGTGAACGCCCAGGTGCTCGCCCATGGCCTGTTCGACCTGGACGGCTTCGCCTTTCCGAAGCAGACCGTTGTCAACAAAGACACAGGTGAGTTTCGGACCGATGGCCTGGTGGACCAGCAGGGCAGCGACCGACGAATCGACCCCGCCGCTCAGGCCGCAGAGGACATGGCGATCACCCACTCGACGCTGAATCCGCTCGATGGCCATCTCGGCGAAGGAGTGCATCTGCCAATCCGGCGTGCAGCCGCAGACCCTGAATAGAAAATTTCCCAGGATCGCCTTCCCGTTGTCGGTATGGGCGACTTCGGGATGAAACTGGACGGCGAAGAGCGGCTGTGTGCGGTGGCGGATCGCGGCGAACGACGCATTGGCTGTGTGGGCGAGGCGTCGGAATGTGTCGGGGATCGCCTCGAGCTTATCGCCATGGCTCATCCAGACGGTTAGCCCGCTACTCAGGCCGGCAAAGAGATCGGTCGTATCGTCAATCAGGAGCGTAGCCCGACCATATTCCCGGGAAGCCGCTCGGGTCGTGACGGCGCCGTGATAGTGGCCGAGAACCCCCATCCCGTAGCAGATCCCCAGGACCGGCACGCCCTGTTCGATGACGTCGCGATGGCAGAGGGGAGCATCCGGTTGATAGACGCTGGCCGGACTACCGGAGAGGATAATTCCTTTGGGGTTGAAAGCCTTGATATCGTCCAGCGACAGGTGAAACGGACGGATTTCGCAGTAGACGCCCAGTTCACGGATGCGACGCGCGATCAACTGGGTGTACTGTGAACCGAAATCGAGGATGAGGATTTTATCCATAACGAGGCCATCGATGTGTAGGGGCGGGATTTATCCCGCCCAAAGAGGGCGCAGTAAACTGCGCCCCTACATCGGCAACGGCTGAGAGCTGCTTAATCCAGCCGGTAGTTGGGCGCCTCTTTTGTGATAATAACGTCATGCACGTGGCTTTCGCGGAGCCCGGCGGAGGTGATCCGAATAAAGCGCCCGTTCTGGCGAAGCTCCTCAATGGTGTAACAGCCGCAATAGCCCATCCCGGCCCGCAGCCCGCCGACCAGTTGATACATGCTGCCGGCGAGTGTCCCTTTGTAAGGAACGCGCCCCTCAATCCCCTCCGGAACCAGCTTATGCTCCTCCGTCTCAGCCTCCTGGTGGTATCGGTCTCTGCCGCCTCGTTGCATGGCGCCCAGCGAACCCATACCTCGATAGACCTTATAGGTCCGGCCCTGGAAGATGATCGTCTCGCCAGGGCTTTCCTCGGTTCCCGCCAGCAGACTCCCGAGCATTACGGCATGCGCCCCGGCCGCGATTGCCTTGGTCATGTCACCAGAGAACTTAATGCCGCCGTCGGCGACAATCGGAACGCCATGTCGATCGGCAACCTTTGCGCAGTCCGCGATTGCCGTGATCTGCGGGACCCCAGCGCCCGCGACCACCCGGGTCGTACAGATAGAGCCGGGGCCGATCCCAACCTTCAGCCCGTCGGCCCCCGCCCTGATCAGATCCTCGGCCCCTTCAGCCGTTGCGATGTTGCCGGCAATGACCTCAGTGTCGGGATACCGCCGTTTGATCGTCGTGACCGTATCGATGACCCCGCTACTGTGGCCATGGGCGGTGTCCACTACCAGGACATCGACGCCCACCTTGACCAGCGCGTCTACCCGATCCGAGGTGTCTTCGCCCACGCCGACGGCCGCGCCCACCCGCAGTCGTCCCAGCTCATCCTTGCAGGCATTCGGGTACTTAATCGTCTTTTCAATATCCTTAATAGTGATCAGACCGCGGAGATTGAATGCATCATCGACCACCAGCAGCTTCTCGATCCGGTTCCGGTGCAGGATCTCCTTGGCCTCTTCCAGACTGGTGCCGACCGGCGCTGTGATAAGCCGATCTTTGGTCATCACCTGGGCAATCTTCAAATCAAGCTTGGTCTCAAAGCGGATATCGCGGTTGGTCAGGATACCGACCAATTTGCCGTGCTGTGTCACCGGGACGCCTGAAATCCGATAGTGTTGCATCAACTCCAGGGCGTCGGAGAGCTTCTGATCCGGCGAGATGGTGATCGGGTCCACGATCATTCCGCTTTCGGACTTCTTGACCTTATCCACCTCGAGGGCCTGGCGATCCGGCGGGAGCGCCCGGTGGATCATGCCGATCCCACCCTCTCGGGCCAACGCAATGGCCATCCTGGCCTCGGTCACCGTATCCATCGCAGCACTGACGACTGGAATATTAATCGTAAGGCGCCTGGTCAGACGGGTCCGTACGTCAACGTCTCGCGGGAGGACCTCGGACTTAGCCGGGATCAGGAGCACGTCGTCGAATGTCAGCCCTTCTGGGATCGTGCGATCAACCATTGTGCACCTCGAATCATCAGTGATTAGCCGTCAGCGTTTAGCTGTTAGCTGACCGCTGAAAGCTGATGTTACATATGCATTGCGATCTTGACCTCTGACAGGGTCTCGCCTGCTATCTTCTTGGCCTTGGCCCAGCCATCCTCCAGGACCTCCTGGACGATCTCCTGGCGGGTTGCCAGCTCCTGCCGTCGCTCGTAGATGGGCTGCAGCGCAGGAAGCATATGCTGCAGCAAAACGCCCTTACAGTCCAGGCACCCGATCCCCGCCGTCCGACAGCCGGGATCGATGACGGTGTCCCGCTCGACCTTGGGCGTAAAGATCTTGTGTAGGTCGAAGACCGGACAGACGTCAGGATTGCCCGGATCGCGCCGGCGTACCCGGGCCGGGTCGGTCACCATCGGCTTGATCTTCGCTGTTACCTGCTCCGGCGAGTCGCTCAGATAGATGGCGTTGCCGTAGCTTTTGCTCATCTTGCGCCCATCGGTACCGGGGACCTTCGGGAATTCGGTCAGGAGCGGCTGTGGTTCAACGAACACCTCCCCGTACAGCGCATTGAAGCGCCGCGCGATCTCCCTGGCCAATTCCAAGTGCGGCACCTGATCGATCCCAACCGGTACATAATTGGCCTTGTAGATCAGGATATCCGAGGCCATCAGAACGGGGTACCCTAGAAACCCAAGGGTACTCAGGTCTTTCGTGGTCAGCTCCTGCCGCTGCTCCTTGTAGGTCGGATTTCGCTCCAGCCATGGGACCGGCGTGATCATTGACAGCAACAGGTACAACTCGGCATGTTCATGAAGTCGGGACTGCAGAAAGAGGGTTGCCTTCGAGGGATCGATCCCGGCCGCCAACATATCCAGGACCATCTCGCGGATGTTGTTCCGGATACCTTTCGTATCCGCGTACTCGGTTGTCAGCGCGTGCCAATCGGCTACAAAGAAGAAGCACTCATACGTCTCCTGCAAGCGGCGCCAATTGTCCAGGGCCCCGAACAGGTGACCAAGGTGAAGGCGCCCGGTCGGCCTCATCCCGCTCAAGACTCGATCCTTCGGCATGGACTATCGTGGTCCTCCTGTAGTTACGCGCCAAGCAAGAGACCGGCCACCAACGCGATGGGCGGCCAGATAAGACGATCAACCGCCCCGCTGAAGATCAACACTATAAGAATCACAAAGCCGTACCGTTCCAGCCTGCCGTACGATGCAGCCTGGCGCGGCGGCAAGAGGCCGGCCATGACGCGACCGCCGTCAAGCGGTAATACGGGAATCAGGTTGAACACCGCCAGCGCGACGTTGATAAGAACGCTCTTGTACAGCATGAGGGACACCGGCGTCAACCACAGGAACCATGCGCCCTCATCCGCTCGCTCTGGGCTACCGAACAGCCGAAGCAACCAGGCGCACACGAAGGCCAGGATGAGATTTGCGCCAGGTCCTGCGGCCGCCACCAAGACCATATCACGCCTTGGATGTCGAAGGGCGTCGAAATTCACCGGAACCGGCTTGGCCCAACCGACAGGCGTGAAGATCAAGGCCAGGGTTCCCACCGGATCGAGGTGGGCGAGGGGATTCCAGGTGAGGCGGCCCAGCCACCGCGCGGTCGGATCGCCCCGCTTATCGGCCACCCACCCGTGCGCATACTCGTGACACGTCAAGGCTGCCAGGATGGCCGGCAGCCTCACGCTTAAATCCAGAATGAACTGCGTCAGATCGGCCATCCGTCCTCACCACGTATTCCGCTTACCATGCGTCTTACTGAAGTTACCGTAACAGAGGGACACACCCTTGTCAATGCCGAAGGGGTCTCCTCGTCTCCTTTGGCAGCGGTGCGATACGGGGTGTGGAATGGGGCTATGTCGTCCGTCTCCGAAGGTATGCCTCGGTAGCCTTCAGCAGGGATTCGTAGCTTTGCCATCCGCTGTCGAGGAATTCCCGGATACGCTGCCAACGGATATCGAGGTATTCGTGAGCAAGGATATTCCGCAACCGCGCCCATTCGGCAAGGTCTTCCGCGACGGGTTCGTCGAGGAATCCGCTGATGGCCGGAAGTTGGAGGAAGTACTCTTTATACGTAGGAGGGATGGGACGCCCCTCGCTTACAAGGAGAATCTTGGCAATGTCGAGCGCCGCGTTCACGATGTTTTCGATGCAGCGTTCAAGGTTGCGTCGCCGATCACGATCCGACTGATAATTGCCGTACCGCATGTCGGCGAAGGCCCGAAGGTCGGCAAGCTCGGTTTCCAGGAACACGAGGATCCTGGCAAGTCGTTCCTGTCCTTCCTTACCGAGCGGCACGTGCTCTATCCCTTAATTTCCAGAAGTCCAGGTTGAACTCGGCCAGGCTTTCGGCCTCTTCAGACACCTCAAGGAGATAGTCGAGGAAAAACCCTCGATCCCGGATTAACAGGGGAGTGCCTCTGATAGCGCTCCAGCCGATCAACGCCGGAGCGCGGTTCAGCACCACAAGGTCTACTTCACGACCCACGAGGCGCTCGACGTCGGTCCAAAGGGTTCCCTCCGCGCTTTCGTCCTCCAGGTATACCGCCACATCCAGATCCGACTCGGTGGAGGCAACGCCTCGCTCTACTGAGCCGAAGAGGAAGGCCATCCGAACATCAGGACGGTTGGCGAAGTAGAGGGCCAGAATCTGTCGGATCTGTTCGCGATCCAGCGGGTCATCTCCCATGATACCCGTAACCTACTCAATGTGCCCGCACATGTCAATCTCCGTTATCACCCGTTACGCTCGAAGGTGCATCTCGCCGAAGCGCTGAAGGACGAAGGCCACCTCATCCTCCCTGGTGTGGAGCCGTCCGTCCAGTTTGGCCGCACGCAGACCGGCCAGGATCTGTCGGTAGATGGGACCAGGCTTCAGCCCCAGCCGGTGCAGGTCGTGGCCTTTGAGCAGCGGTACGATTTGCCATGACGTTGTGAGGTACCGGGACACCGCCTCCTGCGCCGGTCCGTTCGGGACAGCGGCCAACAGGACGATCTTGGCTTCCGGCGAGAGTGGATCGAGTAGTCGGGCGATACGACTCTGGCGGAGATCGACGGCGCGCATCAGCGTGCGTGCGGTGATTCGATACCCCTTATGATCGCCTCGCAACTTGTCGGCAATTCGATGGGGCGGGGCAAGCCTGTGGAGAACCGTAACGACCGTCTTGGGATGCAGAAAAGAGAGGATGACGAGGAGGAACGCCTCACTCGCATCGACCTTCTTCACGAACGGCATTGACGGCTCTTGCGAGAGCATCGCCTGCACACGCTCGCACAGACCGAAGGCGGCCGCCGGGAGGACGAGCGTCGGATGAATGGCCGTCAATACGCCGAGATTTCTGAGTCGCCAGATAATGCGTGGCGCTGATGGTTCATGCGCGATCAGGTGAAGTTCTCTGAAGATTCTGGGACCGCTCAGATGCTCGATTGCACTTGCCTTGACTGCGGCCTTCATCAGTTGCAGGGTGCTCCGAGCAATCATAAACCGATATCGGCCCTCAAATCGAGCGGTCCTGAAGAGCCGGGTGGGGTCGTCGAAAAAGCTCTGCTCGTGCAAGGCCCTGATCCGCCCGTACTCCAGGTCCCGAAGCCCCCCAATCGGATCGATCAGTGGCCCAAATTGATGACGGTCGATACGGGCCGCCATAGCGTTGATGCTGAAGTCTCGTCGAAACAGATCGGCAAGGAGAGGGGCGGGTTGAACCTCCGGCAGCGCGGCGATGTGCGGGTATCGCTCCGTTCTGGCGGTGGCGAGATCCAGTCTTCTGCCATCCGACAGTCGCAGATGGGCGGTTCCGAACCTGTGGTGAGGTGCAACCACCGCCTTCAGGGAGTGCGCCAGACGCCCGGCGACCGCGATGGCATCGCCCTCAACCACCAGATCGATATCGACGTTCCCGTGACCGAGAAGCAGATCGCGCACATAGCCGCCAACCGCATAGATCGGCGCAGGGGCGGCAGCCCGCCGTGCCGCCTCGAGCGCCATCCGGCTGAGCGGGTCCAGTTCTCGGAACTGCGGAAGTTGCATCTTCAAAACCGGGGTACGGGGGTTAGGGGTTGGGGGTTAGGTAAGGTCTCAGTTTTTCCTCCAATCCCCAATCCCTATCCCCTGACCCCTGCATTTATGCCCTTGGATGATAGCGGTTGTAGACCGCCTTCAGATGCGTCCGGGAGACGTGCGTATAGATCTGTGTCGTGGAAATATCGGCATGACCCAACATCACCTGGACCGCCCGCAGGTCGGCGCCGTGCTCGAGCAGATGGGTGGCAAACGAATGGCGGAGTGTATGTGGGCTCACTCGCCGCTCGATCCCCGCTGATACGGCGTACGCGCGGAGGAGCTTCCAAAACCCCTGGCGTGTCAACGGGTATCCGGAGCGGTTCAAAAACAGTGTAGAATCCGACCGTCCCTTTTGAAGTCGTAACCGCGAGGTGTCGAGATACCGGCGAACGGCCGCCTGGGCAGCGCGCCCCAGCGGGATAACGCGGTCCTTTCCCCCCTTACCCTGGCAACGCACATAGCCCACCTCCAGGTCTACATCGGACAATCGGAGGGTCACCATCTCCGATACGCGCAGGCCGGCCGCATACAGTAGTTCCAGCATCGCCTTGTCGCGCAGACCCAACACCGTACTGGTGGGCGGCACAGCCAGCAGCCGCTCCACCTCCTCTTGACTCAGTACCCCAGGCAGCCGAAACCATGGACTCGACGACTCGATATGTGCGGTGGGATCCTCTTGCACACGACCCTGCAGCAGCAGATACCGGTACAGACCGCGCAGCGATGAGGTGTGACGTGAGATGGTTCGGGGCGATAATCCCTCTTCTCGGAGCCTCAGGAGCACACACGCCACCCGCACGCGGCTGACCTCGTGAAATGAATCGGCTCCGGCCTGCTTGAGATAGCCGACGATCCGGCGCAGATCCCGTCCATATGCCGCCAGGCTGTTCTCTGCCAGTCCCCGCTCGACCGCGAGATGCCTTAGGTACTCTTCGATGAGGGTGTCCATTGAAGATCAGGGTATAGGGTGTAGGGTGTAGGGTGTAGCAGTTGCTCGTAGGCTTCAACGAGCCGAATCGCCGAGGCTTCGGCCATCATCTGCATCGTCTATATCCGGTCCTGTTCGGTCATCGCCAGACAAGTTCGAAGTACCACTCGATCATACGATCACCGACAAACAGCGCAACGGTCGCCCCGAGCGCCAAAAACGGCCCGAATGGGATCTGGTCTTTGCGCGACAGGATGCGCGACGCGATCA
The DNA here is from genome assembly GCA_003104975.1 of Candidatus Methylomirabilota bacterium. Taxonomy (NCBI): domain Bacteria; phylum Methylomirabilota (SeqCode); species Candidatus Methylomirabilota bacterium. Next base: position 229,660 of record PQAM01000018.1, on the reverse strand, counting down.
GCGCCACCGAAAGAAACGCGCCGGCGAAGACCGCAACGCCAAACGCGACGAGCATGAGGCGCCAACCCAGGAAGGCCCCGATCATACTGACGAGGTTGACATCGCCGCCGCCCATACTCTCCCGCTTGAAGGCCACCTCTGCATAGACCGCAATGAGATAGACCAGTCCGGCGCCGATCAGTGCTCCTGTGACGGCGTCACGCGGCGGCGGATCGAAGGTCAGAAGGCTGGCGACAAGTCCGATCGGGATGGCGGTGAGACTCAGAGAATGGGGAATGATCTTGTGGTTCAGATCGATGAATGTGATAGCCACCAGCACCGAGAGGAAAAGCAGAAGGAATGCGGTCCGGAGCGTGACGCCGAACTGTAAGACCGTCAGGATGTACAGGGCAGCGGTCAGTCCTTCGACAAGCGGATACCGCCAACCGATTGGGGTCTTGCACCGGCGACATCGACCGCCGAGCCACACAAAGCTGACCAGCGGGATATTATCGTACCAGGCGATCGGTCCGTTGCACTGAGGACAATGTGACCCGGGAAAGGCGAGGCTTTCGTCGCGAGGGATCCGCCAGATACAGACATTCAAGAAACTGCCGACCGCGAGCCCGAGAGGGACGCTCGCGATTGCCGACACACCTTCTAACGACATGAAGGAGAACGGTAGGCGAGGACTTTTTCTAGAGCCTGCTTCACGACGGATGCTCTTTGGCGGATCGTCGGCAGAGACTTCTTAGACCCCTCCAGGGCCTTTTTCACTTCCCTGGTGAGTGTCGGCTTCAGTTCGAGGCGCGCAACTGTGTTCTTATGAAAGTTCAGTATCCGAAAGCCCGTAGGCAGATTCGTAAACACGCCCAGCTCAAGAAGCAACACGTCATCCAGCTCAAGACAATAGGAGGGTTCACCTGTCTTGAAGGTGACATAGTACGTATCGTTCTCCTGATCGTAGGTCTCCGCGAAGTCGATATTCATACTAACCTTAGTTTAGGGTCGTACCACTGTTATTAATCAGAGCATACAATAGCTTACATCCCCCCCTTTATAAAGGGGGGGGCGAGGGGGGATTTGAGCGATCACGAAATCCCCCTCAATCCCCCTTTCCAAAGGGGGAGGTTGCTTGAGATGAGGTGCAAGAGCGCAATCTATTAAGTGCTCCCCTTGATAATTCAAGCGCAGTTAACATATAAGAGGCGGATGGGCTTTACAAGAGCTATTTTTTGGACGGGAAGGTTTACAGGCCCCAAGACAGGATCTGGAGCGGACCCTGAAGGGGCGCATTGACGCCGCAATTGTAGGTGAGCGTAATATTGCCGCTTACGGTGTTGGCGTCCACGGGGCTGCCCGGCGTATGGGGGGCGTTTTCACCGATGATGAATCCATTAATGTTCCCATTGCCGCTAAGGCTGAACTGCTCATGAGCTGCGATCAGCCCGTTGTAGCCATTGCTTGGCGTACCGTTGATTGTGACATCTTGGCCCGCAATAAACAGGGTATCGTGAACGGTATAGTTAGCGTCGGCGCCTATCGTCGAGTTGCCCGCAAGGTCCAGGCTGCCGGTTGCAATCAGGGTAGTGTTCCACGGGTTGGCATCACTGCCTCGAGTGCCTGTTACCGTCGCGTTTCCCTCGAAGTAGTACGTGCCGTTACAGAAATCGTTGCCGCTCAACGTCCACTGAGCGAGGGGGGTCCCAGAGGTGTAGCTCCATCCACAGTAACTGCCCCCGGAAGCCAGGTCTGCCAACTCGGTGGTGCCGTTGCCGTTGAACACCTTACCATTCGCCATCATCTGAAATAATTTGTCTGCATCCAGGCTTGCCTGCGCGACGGCCAGGAAATCGGCCGGATCGATGTGCGGAATCGTCTTCTGCGGTTCTGGTGCCGTGTCGTGGTCACCGCCAATGCTTGGAATGCCGATCTCCTCATAAGTACCGCTTGAGGTGGCGTTGCCGCTAATCACAAGATTGATGCCGCCATTCACGGTAAGATCATCATTGGCGTGAACATTCCCGCATTGCCCATTGGTTGATAAAACGTCTGTGCTGCCGGAAATAGTCAGCGAACCGTCGGTAAGGATGGCGTCATCGGAGTGAAAAAAGGTGCTCATGATGGCCCTTCGAATTGCTTGAGACCCCCCAATGGCGCTAGTGCCGGTTGAAACCACCCTCCACGCCCAGAGGCCCGCCGCCTGGTACTGAACGTTATAGTTTCCTGCTCCCCCCAACTGGGTATTGGCTGCGATGCCTGGGACACTCTGGAGAGCGTCGGCGTTTGTCGTGAGGTTCGCGAGCGGTGTCGTCCGCAACGTGTTAAAGGTGTGCTCCAGTCCGGCCTCGGCCAAGAACTGGGCCTGAATGGCGCGCAGATGGTTTGACGCGATCTGCGCTTCAGAGCCTCCGATAGACAGAATGGCAGTCGCGAGCGCGGCCAGAACGACGAAAGCCATGAGCGCAAGCGGAAGGATAAGCCCCCGATTGTCACCAAGTCTCAGACGCCGCCTATTACCCAGGAAGTCTCCCGCTCCCGTCCCGAAATCCCCCCGTTCCCCCCTTTTGTAAAAGGGGGTTGGGGGGATTTTAATTTTACTAGGAGTCACAACTTTCATGCCCCTGGGTCTGCCGCCGGCGCATGGGATATTGGTAACGATTGTCCACTTCATGGCAGGCTCCTGGGCTTGACCCTGGTAGTCATACGGCGCGCGCTGCCGTCCGGACTCTGAACGGTGAGGTCGACTTGAATCTCCCTGATCACGCTCAGATTCAGTGGATTATTGCCTAACGACCCCCCGGCGGAATTGAAATAGGTGAAGGTCAGGCCCGTTACATTATCGACAATGGGTTGGGCGCCGCCTCCGCCCTGAGTCCTGGTGAGACAAGTTAAAGCCGGGCAGGTGGAAGTGGCATTTGCATTTCTGGCATAGGTGATGGTCTTGACATCCCGGACAAAACTGCCCGCGGGATAGGTTGTGCTGAGGTTTGTTGCAAGGGTGAGCGTGTTGCCGACTATGTTCGTAATCTGCCTGACATCTCGCGTACCACTATTTGCGATATAGACCGACTCGCCAACAATGAAGGCATTGCCGCCACTACGTCCCGTGATTCGGTTTACCGTAATTGTGTTGGTACCGCCGCCGGCGTCAGCCGTTAGTGTGATCTCGTTGCCAGCGGCATTCAAGGTATCTGCATCGACATCAGCCTGGAAGGTTATGGCGCTCTGAGAGGCGGCCGTGATGGCGTTGCCTGCGCCGTTGGCCCCGACCCAGAACGAGCCGATCAGCCTCAGCTCGTTCGCCATGCGGTCCAGGCCGGCCCTTGCCCCGACCTGCGCGGCCTCCAGGGAACTGGCCCGGATATAGGTGTCCTGCGAGACCCGGTAGACTCCCAGGATGGCCCCGCCGATCAGACCCGCAATGGCCAGCACGATTAACAGCTCAACGAGACTGTACCCATGCGTGGTAACAACACGCCTCATGGTTCGCCCCTTACGGCCTGGCGGCGACGAGTGTCGTGAGGTTTATGCTCTCCTGGTTCGCCCCCTGACTCGTCGGAAGGGTGAAGGCCACGGTGACGGTCACCTGTTTGGTGTTCGCGGCCGGACCGGTCACAACCCTGACCTGCCTGTTAAAGTTAGGAAAGCCGGTGACGGAGGTCTCGTCCGGGAAGTTGGGCGGGGGATTACCCGACGCAAAGGGATCGGCGGCCCCCACTCTGTACTGGACTCGTTTCACCTGCTCCAGCCGGTCCTGGGCGAGCATGGTCGCCGTCGACAGATAGTAGCCCCGCGTGACGGCGGCCTGGCCGAACGAGACGGCGCCCGCGCTCCCGCCGCCGCTTTGCAGCGCGGTCGTCGCCGCCACCCCTAAGACGGCTACGGTGAGAATCGCGAGGGCGATCAGCACCTCGACAAGGGTAAAGCCGCGCTGCGCCCGCATCTCGCCCCTCCTCACCCGCCGACCTGCGCAATACGAACGCGGCCCCTAGGGCTGACGACGACATCCAGGGCCGACGTGCCCTGCGCATTCTGCACGGTAATCGTCCCCCCTCCCGCGTCCCCAAGCGGGTTAAAGACCGGATTGGCGTTCGCAGCGGCAAGTTGAGCCTGATTAGTCAGTCGCCTGTAGCCATTTCCGTCGGTACCGGGGCCAACCCATGGGGCGCCGGACCCATCGACAAACCGCAATTGGTTCCCATTCGTATCGATCTGCACGGTGTAACTGGTGTTGCGGGAGATGGCCAGCTCGCGGGCTTGTTGGAGTACCGTCGCCAGTTCCTGGGCTGCCCCCTTGGTCTGCATCGCCTGGAGAAAGGTCGTAAAGAAGGGGATGGCCGCCACGCTGACGATCCCGATGATTGCCACTATCGTGATCAGCTCTGCGAGGGTAAACCCCCGTTGATTGCCGACTCGACTCCACCGACAGACCATCTGAACACCCGTCGTCTGAGGAAGGGCTCACTACTTTGAAGCCGTCAGGGAAAAGGGAATTGGGGAGAGGCTGCGCGCCTCTCCCCGCTGCGCCGTTACGACTGCTTACGGACGAGTGATGACGGGGGCTCCACCGGGCCCCGTTGCTGTCACGGTGAAGTCGGCCACATTGTTCCTGGTAAACGCGTAGGTCCAGCCCGCCGGAGGGTTCAGTGAGCCGCCTGCAGCAACGGCTGCAGGTGAAAACCACGGGCCCGAGGAGATACCGTTGGCATCAGTGACGGCTATAGTGAGGGGCAAGAGCCCAGTCCCTGCGGGTGGGGTGGCGCAGGCAGCAGCTCCCGCCGTGCCTGGCACTGCCGCAGCCGCAGTGCCCGGCACATCGCCGCAGTGGGCAGCGAAGGCAGACATTGCCTCTGCGATCGTCGCCACGTCGGATTGGGCCTTTCCGGTTCGCGCCTTCGCCTGCATGTTGGCATAGATCGGCATCGCGATCGCCGCCAGGATACCGATGATCGCTACCACCATCAGCAGTTCAATCAATGTGAAACCACCCTTGTTGCGTCCGACTAATTTCTTCTTCACCTTGTCCATTTCTCGTCTCCTTCTTCTACTCTCGTGTTTAAGGTTACCCGATACAATGACCACCACTTGGCTATCGAATGATGCATAGGTTGTGCCACTCTGCCCTGTGGATTGCTAATACTCACACTATTGATGATAATAAACTAGCGATAGATGTAATAGGATATGATCACACAATATTTCGTAGGTTGAGGGTTATTGGTCGTGTGGTTTCTTTGGTCTATCTGCTGGCTGGACGCCAAAAGAGACCGAATAGACGAGATCAACCAGGCAGGGGAGGTGACAAAAAATGTCGGTTCGCTGACGGTTTGTGAGGGGTTAGCGGCCCTTGGAGATACCGTATTTCTTAACCTTATACCGAAAGGCGCGAAAGGTCAGCTTAAGGAGCTCTGCGGCCTTGCTCTGGACCCATCCGCAGCGCTCAAGCGCCTGAAGCATCAGATCCTTCTCAAGTTGCGAAACCGTCTGCTCCAAATCGAGTCCCTCGGCAGGAAGGCTGAAGGTCCGTTCTTTCTGCTCGTCTTCACCCTTATCCTCGGTTCGCACCTGCACACAGATACTGGCGGGGGTTAACTGATCGGTTGTTTCGAGGGCCACAGCCCGTTCGATCACATTTTCCAGCTCCCGCACATTGCCCGGCCAGTGATACCGCATGAGGATCTCCATGGCCTCCGACGAGATGGAGGTCGGACCGCGTCGCTGGCGAAGCACGCACTGGTTCAGCAGCCGGTTAGCCAGCAATGGCACGTCTTCGGTTCGCTCGCGAAGCGGCGGCAGATGGATCGGAATCACGTTCAACCGATAGAACAGGTCTTCGCGAAACGCGCCGTCGGCCATTGCCTTGACCAGGTCTTTGTTTGTGGCGGCGATCAGACGGACATCCACTTCCAGATCCTCTGTTCCTCCCACGCGCCGAAAGGTTCGTCCTTGCAGGAACCGAAGGAGCTTGACTTGAAGAACCGGGCTCATCTCGGCAATTTCATCCAACAAGACTGTGCCGCGATTGGCCACCTCGAACAGTCCCGCCTTGTGGGCGACGGCCCCCGTAAAGGAGCCTTTTACATGGCCGAACAGCTCGCTCTCCAGCAGTTGCTCGGGGATCGCCCCGCAGTTGATGGCGAGAAACGGGCGCTCGGCTCGTGGGCTGGCACAATGGATCGTGCGGGCGACCAGCTCCTTGCCGGTTCCGCTTTCTCCGGTAATAAGGATCGTACTGTCCAGCTCGGCGACCCGAGTAATCAATTTATACAGTTCGACCATCTTCGGACTGCGGCCGATGAGCCCGGCGGGCTGCGCCTCCTCAATCGCGACCGGCCTGGAGGTCTGACCGGGCCGGGTTCTGGTCTTGGCTAATGCCTTTTCCACCACCAGCCGGATCTCGTCGATCCGGAAGGGCTTGGTGATGTAGTCATCAGCCCCCAATCGCATGGTCTGAATCGTCGAATCCATGGAGGCGTATGCCGTCATCATGACAACCGGCAAGCGCGGATAGCTCTTCCGTATGCCCGTCAACAGGCTGACCCCATCCACCTTTGGCATTCGAATATCAGAGATCACCAGATCAGGCGGCTTCTGTGCAATCAATTCGAGCGCCTGCTCGCCGTCAGCGGCGGCGATCACGCGGTGCCCCTGCTTTTCCAGGAGCACGGTGAGGAATTCGCGCATCCCCTGCTCGTCATCGACGACCAATATGGTTTCCAAAACGTAACTCCTCAGGTAGATGGGCTATAGCCTTTTAGGCTGTAGGCTGTAGGGGGTTAGGGGGTACTGCCTAACAGCCCACAGTCCAATCCCCTACAGCCTAATAGTCTTCAGCCTTCAGCCTGTTTGAGCAGGACCCGAAAAGTGGATCCGCCGCCCTTATGGCTGATCACCTCAATCCGACCGCCGAGATTTTCGATAATCTTCCGCGTAATGGTCAATCCCAGTCCCGTACCGCCGGGTTTCGTGGTGTAGAACGGATCGAAAATCCGGTCGACCTCTCCCGGAGCGATTCCCCGCCCCGTGTCGGTCAATTCTATCTCCACCCAGTCGTCTCCGTTTGCCAATCCAGGATGACGTATGGCAAAGCTGAGCTGTCCGCCCGTTTCCATCGCCTGAATCGCATTCAGCCCAAGGTTCCACAGTGCCTGTTTTAACTGATCAGGATCACCTGTCGCCATCACCTCCTCGGCCTCCCGTTGAATGGAAAAGGTGACCGGGTGGGTACTGTCACAACCCTTTTCCAGAAGCGAGACCGCCTCTGCGACCAGCGCGACGAGATTGCACTGTTTCTGTAAGGCCGGCGTCGGCCTGGCGAAATCCAGGAACTGCCCCGTCACCAACTTCAGTCGCTCGGCTTCACGAAGGACAATGGCGAGTAGTTGGGATGAGGCCGTACCACTTTCCTGTATCAGCTCGATGCACCCGCTGATCGCGGCCAGGGGGTTTCGTACTTCATGGGCCAGCCCGGCCGCCAGTTGGCCCGCCGTCGCGAGCCGGTCGGCTTGTCGGAGGCGTGCCTCGGTCTTTTTCTTCTCTGTCAGGTCCTGGAAGATGCCCACAAGTCCTACAAGGTGGCCTTCAGATGACTTCAGGGGGGTGAAGTTAATCCCGATCGGGATAGACTTGCCGACGTGATTTTGAATCGCAATCTCTTCGGAGCAGCCGCCAAAGGCAGGTGTAGGAGCGGCGAAGAACGTCTTAAGCCCATGAATAGCTTCAAAGGGGGTCTCCTGCCAGCGCTTATCGCGTATCTGATCGATCGTGACGCCGACGATCCGCTGCGCGACCCGGTTGAACGACACGATCTTGCCGTCGAGATCCAGCGTGACGATCCCGCTGGGGATGTTTTCGACGATGTCCTCGTGCAGGGTCCGGAGATTGCGGAGATCGCTTCGTTGGGCTTCGAGCTCGCGGCCGGTCTCTTTGAGCCGCCTGGCAAGCTGGCTGCCAAGGAGCGCCACCAAGAAAAAGGTCGCGCTGTTGATGAAGAGTTGCAGGAGCGTATAGACCGGATCGTATGGGGTGTCTGCCGTAGAGGGAAATTGCGTCCGCGGTGTCAGCCAATAGATCTGAACGTTTATCACGATCCCATACAGGATGGTGCTTGCGCCGGCGAGCAACAGGCTCGACCGCCGGGATAGCAGGATGGCTGCAGCGAGGACGGGGAAGACATAGACAAATGCAAAAAGGCTCTGGATCCCGCCGGTGTAGTGGACCAGCGTCGTCACCAGGCCGACGTCGATCCAGACTTGCAGGCCGCAGAGCCGTCTGAGCTGCGCGGCATACTTTAACGCAAGCAGATAGAAAATGGTAAGAAGACAGGCGCAGGCGGTTAAGACAAAGAGAGGAGTGAGTGCGAAGGGGGGGTGTTCCCGGAGAGCGAGGATGGCCGCTGAGCCCAAGAACAGGAAGGCCACGAGCAACCTGAGGCCGATCAGCCAGCGAATCTGCCGGCCCAGCGCAACCTCGTCGATTTGAAGCGCGTCTCTGCCCGTCATGGGTTAGCAGGTCCCGTCTGTCATTGCGAGGCGAAGCCGAAGCAATCTCACCGTCTGTCAGAACAACAACGGTGAGATTGCCGCGCTCCCGTTGGTCGCTCGCCATGACACATCCCAATGTGTATCTTTGGGTACCGCATTCAGCGCCCTATCACCGTCACCAGCTTGAAAATAGGCAGATACATCGCCACGATGATGCCGCCCACGACGACTCCGAGGAATACCATCAGTATCGGCTCAATCAGGGCGGTCAGATTGGAGACGGCCTGATCGACCTCGGCATCGTAGAACTCGGCAATCTTCTCCAACATCGAATCAAGCGACCCGGACTGTTCCCCAACACTGATCATCTGGACAACCATCGGCGGGAAGACCCCGGACGATTGAAGCGGCGCGGCGATGGTCTTGCCTTCGGCGATGCTCTCGCGGGTCTTCAGAATCGCCTCTTCCACGACCTTATTCCCGGCGGTTTTGGCCGTAATGTCCAGTCCGTCCAGGATCGGGACGCCGCTAGCGATCAATGTCCCCAGTGTCCGCGTGAACCGCGCGACGGCTACCTTTCGGAACAATGCTCCGAATATCGGAACCCGTAGAAAGAATTTATCAATAGCCCGTCGGCCTTTCTCTGTCTTATAGGTAAACCGGATGCCGGCGATCGCTGCGATGACGAGGCCGAGCACGGCCAGAATGTATGCCCGAACAAAGCGACTCGCCGCCATGACCACCCGGGTCGGAAGGGGAAGTTGGACCCCAGCCCCCTGGAAAAATCCTTCAAAGACCGGGATGACGAAGGTCAGCAGGAAGATAACCACGCCGACGGCGACCGTGACGATGGCACCGGGATAGATCATGGCGCCCTTGACCTTCCGTTTGAGCACCATCGCCTTCTCGATGTAGACCGCAAGGCGGTTCAGTATGGTGTCGAGCAGCCCGCCGACCTCGCCCGCCTCAACCATGTTGGTGTACAGCGGCGTGAATACCACCGAATGGCGTTTCAGGGCTGCCGCAAAGGTCGAGCCCGCCTCCACATCCTCTCTGATTCGGGTAAGGATGGTCTTGAACCGTTTATTCGGCTGTTGGGACGCCAAGGTATCGAGGCACTGTACCAGCGGGAGTCCGGCATCGATCATGGTGGCAAGCTGGCGGGTAACCACTGCCAGATCCTTCTCCTTCACACCCCTACCGAATCCGGGGACCTTCAGCTCGATCTGCTTGGGCTGCGGCTTGACGGCAATCGGAAAGATCTGTTGTTGGCGGAGCTGGGAGATCACGGCCTCCGGGGTATTGGCCTCCATCTGCCCGGCAACTATCTGGCCTGTCCGGCTTCGTCCGCGATAGGCAAATGTCGGCATCTGTTCCTCTAAAAACGGGTTTAGGGTCTGGGGTTTGGGGTTTAGAAACTCCCAAGCCTTATTCCCTACAGCCTAAACAGCTATAGCCTGGCTTTTTGTGCGCTGGATCATCTGAGTCAGCTCGTCGGGCAACGGGCTCCTGAATATGGCCTCTTCCAACGTAATGTTGCGCCTCAGATAGTGTCCGAGGAGCGATTGATTCATCGTCTGCATACCGAACTTCTCCTGGCCGGTCTGCATGGTCGAGTAGATCTGGTGGATTTTGTCCTCGCGAATCAGATTACGGATCGCCGGGTTCGGAACCATGATCTCCAGCGCCAGCACCCGCCCCTGGCCGTTGCTCTTGGGGATCAGCGCCTGGCACAGTACCCCTTCCAGGACAAAGGAGAGTTGCGCGCGGATCTGCGGCTGTTGGTGCGCTGGAAAGACATCGATGATGCGGTGCATGGTCTCTACCGCCGAGTTGGTATGCAGCGTCGCGAACGTCAGGTGCCCGGTCTCCGCGATCGTCAGGGCCGTCGCAATCGTCTCCTGGTCGCGCATCTCGCCGATGAGGACCTTGTCGGGATCCTGCCGCAGGACTCGTCTCAACGCTTCAGCAAACGACCGGGTGTCGGAGTGAACCTCGCGCTGATTGACCACACAACTCTTGTGCGGATGCAGAAACTCGATAGGGTCTTCGATGGTCACGATATGTTCATGGTGCTCAGAGTTGATCTTGTCGATCATGGTGGCAAGCGTGGTTGATTTTCCCGAACCGGTCGGTCCGGTGACAAGGATCAGTCCTTTGGGCTTCTCGCAGAGATCGGCAACGATCTTGGGCAGGCCGAGCTCTTCAAACCTACGGATCTCGTACGGAATGGGGCGGATCGCCATCCCAACGGACCCCCGCTGTACAAAGATATTGGCCCTGAACCTGCTTAAGTCCCTTATCCCAAAGGAGAGGTCGAGCTCTTGTTCTTCTTCAAACTGCCGCTTCTGGGCATCAGTGAGGACACTGTAGGCCAGGCGTTTGGTTTCTGTCGGAACGAGCTGCTCATCATTGAGGGGCGAAATCCGGCCGTGCAGGCGCAACATCGGTGGGACGCCGACCGTCAGATGCAGATCCGACGCGCCGCGTTCGACGATCTCTTTCAACATCTCGTGCAGGTCCATGCTTACCTCCTATCGAGATGTAGACTAGCAAAATCGATGCCAGATGAGACAGCTATCAGCGGTGAGCAGCCAGTGTCGTAAGTCAGAAGTTCGGGGGAGTCGGCGCTTCATGTATCGTCATTCCCGCGAAAGCGGGAATCCAGAACTCCCGGTATTTCCTGGATTCCGGCTCGCGCCCGCGATGCGGGCTTGGCCGGAATGACGTCCGAAACTATGCAACGGATTTCAGAGCGGGACATTAGCTCATAGCCGCCCTTAGAAGAGACTGGTGACTCGAATAACCTCTTCGACGGTGGTGACGCCTTCCCGAATCTTCTGCAATCCGCTCTCGCCGAGACTTCTCATGCCGTATTTGTGTTGCAGGGTGCGGAGCTCATTGACGGAGACGCCGTTCAGAATCGCCTCTCGCATCTGTTCGTTGAGCAGTACCACCTCGTAGAGCCCGATCCTGCCCCGATAGCCTGTATCACGACACGCGATACACCCTTTCCCCTGATAGCAGGTGATACTGCTGGCCTCCTGCGGGCTGAAACCGATCTCCTCCAGTGTGGCGACAGGGATTGCGCGCTCTGTCCTGCACTCCGGGCAGAGTCGGCGGACCAGGCGCTGGGCGAGCAGCAGGTTGAGCGAGGCGCTGACCAGATACGCCGGGACGCCCATACTGATCAGCCGTCCCACCGTGCTGATGGCGTCGTTGGTGTGGACGGTGCTCAGCACCAGGTGGCCCGTCAGGGCGGCCTTAATCGCGATCTCGGCCGTCTCGAAATCGCGGATCTCACCCACCATGATGATGTCCGGATCTTGTCGAAGAAATGACCTCAATAGGGCGGCAAAGGTCAGACCGATATCCGACTTCACCTGGATCTGGTTAATCCCGGTCAGGTTGTACTCGACGGGATCCTCTGCCGTCATGATATTGGTGCCGATACGATTCAACCGATTCAACGCCGAATACAACGTCGTCGTCTTTCCGCTGCCGGTCGGACCGGTCACCAGGACCATGCCGTAAGGGGCGAGGATGGCCTTTTCGAACATGGCGAGCGCCTCGGGCTCGAATCCGAGTTTACTCATGTCCAGTTCGAGGTTCGCGCGGTCCAGAAGTCGCATGACCACCTTCTCGCCGAATAACGTTGGGACTGTAGAGACCCGAAGGTCCAGCTCTCGCTCTCGCATCTTGACCTTGATCCGCCCGTCCTGAGGCATGCGCCGTTCGGCAATATCCAATCGCCCCATAATCTTGATTCGAGAGGTCACCGCGGCGTGCAGCGTCAGGGGCGGAGACATCACCTCGTAGAGGACGCCATCGAGTCTGAAGCGGATGCGAAATGCCTTTTCATAGGGCTCCAGATGGATATCGGAGGCGCCCCTATTGATGGCGTCGGTCAGGATCAGGTTGACCAGCTTGACGACCGGCGCCTCTTCGGTGGCCCGGTACAACTCGGCCAGATCGACCCCTCGCTGTTCCGGTACGGCAAGCCCCAGCTCTTTTTCCTCAAAATCCCTCACCAGGCTTCGGGCGAAACCGGCGGTATCGTAGTACCGGTTGAGGGCATTCTGGATCGATGTGTTCGGCGCGACCATCGGCTGGATGTTGTGACCGGTGATGAATCTGACCTCATCGATGGCGAAAATGTCGGATGGATCCGCCATAGCCACGGTGAGGACGCTTCCGGACTCGCCTAGCGGGATCAGCAGATATTTTCGAGCGACTTCGGCTGGAACCAGCTTCAGAATGGCAGGATCAATCGTCGTCTTGCTGAGATCGACGGGCGGCACGCCGTATTGGCGCCCCAGGAAGGCCGCGATCTCCTCCTCGCTGACGTACCCAAGCTTGACAAGAAGCGATCCGATCCGCCCGCCGGCGCTCTTTTGTACTGCCAGCGCCTCATCCAACTGCTCCGGCGTGATCAGGTTCGCCCTTACCAGCATCTCGCCCAATCGTCCGGATGACATCAATCTATCCTTTCCATGCGTAGCTACAACTGGCGCATCATGACGAATACCATCGGGTGTTTTAACATTTTATCATATCATATCTCAACGAACTCAGGCAATCGCAGGAGTAAGCGCTCGGCGCATCGCCTCCTCTGAAGGCTTGTGTCCGGTCCACAGTTCGAAGGCCAGGGCGCCCTGATACAGCAACATGCCCAGCCCCCCCAAGACCCGACATCCCCGCCCTTTGGCTGCTCGCAGCAATGCGGTCTCCAGCGGCCGGTAGATCAGGTCGTAGACCAATGTCTCTGACTGAAGCAGGCCGGGATCGATCGGCGGCGGATCGGAAGGATTGAGTCCGACCGACGTGGTATTGACGACCAGGGCGCTCTCCGTTACGCAAGACGGCAGACGCGGATCGTCCGGCCCCATTCCGACGGCCGATGTCCCGATTTGTCTGCGGATAAATTCAGCCAGTCGCTGCGCGCGCTCCGGCGTCCGATTGATGACGACAAGCGGCGTAGCGCCGGCCTCGGCGAGGCTGACGGCGACGGCGCGCGCGGCCCCGCCGGCCCCGATGATGACGACCGATTTTTTTTGCGGCAGAAACCCTGCCTCTTCATAAAGTGATCGGAGAAATCCCGGTCCGTCGGTATTGGCCCCAAGCAAGCGTCCGTCCCTGATCACGATCGTATTGACCGCGCCCACCGCTGCGGCCTCCGGGGTGACACGATCGACCAGCGTGAAGGCCTGCTCCTTGTGGGGGATCGTGACATTCGCCCCTCCGAAGTTGTCCATCTCGCGGAGGGCCGCGAAGGCGGTCGGCAGGCCTGCTGTTCGTACCCGCCATGGAAGGTAGAGGCCGTCGATGCCGGCCGCCTGAAGCGCGGCATTCTGCATGACCGGCGACAGGCTGTGCGCGACAGGGTCGCCGAAAAGGATGAATAGCTTTGCTGCGGCGGTAAATTGCATATGTGCCCCACGAACCACCCCCTCACCTTCATCCTCTCCCCCAAGTGTGGGGGAGAGAGATCTTTTGGGTGTGTCCCTCGCCCCTTAGGGGAGAGGGTTAGGGTGAGGGGAGCGGGATACCGTGTCTATTAATTGAATCCCTCGGTAAGGACGCGTTCCAGCTCGGTCCCGATCCGGGCCCTCCGCCCCTCATCGATCAGCTTGCTGCCGTCTTTATTTGTGACATAGAAGACGTCGACCACCTGCTCGGCCTCTGTGGTGATCTTGGCCGAGCGTATATCGACCCCGAGTTGCGACAGGGTACTGGTGATGAGGTACAGGAGTCCCAACCGATCCCGCGTTCGAATATCAAGGATGGTATAGGCATGAGAGACCAGGTTGTCGAACTCGACCTTCAGCGGGAACTCTGCACCCTTTTGAATCGGCCGGACCAGGCCTTCCTTCCGGCGGCCTTTGATGAGGTCGTGAACGGCCACCTTGTCCGTCAGAACATCGTGCAGGTCCGCAACGACCCGGTCCCAGACGGTCGGGTCATTGATGGCCGCGCCGCTGCCGTTGTCGACCCTGAAATGCCGAATGACCATCCCGCTTGCCATCGTGAAGATCTGGGCGCTCAGGATGTTCATCCCGTTGGCGGTAAGCGTCCCGACCACCTGCGCGAACCGCCCATGCCGGCCGTAGGCGCACACGGTAAACTCGGAATAGCCAGCCAATGGGAATGCCGTCCATTGACTGGCCGCCTCCTCGCCCCGCTGCACGCGAGCAATCACCCGCATGTGCGAGGCGACTTTATGGAGTGGGGTTGTCAGCAGGTAGCGTGTCGGGGCCTCCTGTACGTATCGTTTCACGGCCTCCACGCCGAATTCCGGCGACAGCTCTTGCGTAAGCTGCGATTTGGTTCGTTCAGCGCGAGCCAGATCGTCCTCCCCCTCGGGGATGCCCCTGATGAGGACCGTATGGGTCTTGATGTACAGCTCCCACAGTAATGTGCCCTTCCACTCGGTCCAGACCCCGGGCCCGACCGCCTTGATGTCGGCAAAGGTGAGCAGGTACAGCATCTTCAACCGATCGAGCGTCTCCACCTTTTTCGCAAAGTCGATGACAATGGCCTCATCGTCGAGGTCCAGGCGCTGCGCGATATACGACATCTCCAGATGGCGGGCCACCAGAAAGATGACGGTATCCGCATCCGACCTCGGGATACCCATCCTGTTCAGAATCGCCTCCACCAGGGAAGCGCTTTTAGGGGCGTGATCGGCCCCCTCCCCCTTGCCGATATCGTGAAGCAGAAGCGCCAGCCGCAAGAGCTCCAATCGCTTGGCATCCGATGCGAGTGACCGAAACTCTTCGCCGTAAAAGCGGGATACCTCATCCAGGTGTTCGAGCGTCTCGATGGCCAGGAAGGTGTGTTCGTCCACCGTATATCGATGGTAAAAATCAAACTGGACCAGACGCGTCAATTTGGCGAATTCAGGGATATAGGCCCCGAGTACGCCCAGTTCATGCATGTTGCGAAGGGTTGCGGCGACCCCCTGTGATTCCCGCAGGATCGCGAGGAAAAAGCCCAGCGCCCGGCTCGAACGCCTTACCCTCTCATCGATGAGATGGATCTCGACCCTGATACAGTCTTGGATCTCCTGACTCAACGTGTAGCCCATCTGCTGGGCATACCAGAAGACCTTCAGCAATCGAACAGGATCGTCTTGAAACAGACCCCGATTCTTCGGCGAGGCGTAGATGCTGCGATCGATCTCCGTCAGATCGTCACCGATATCGCGAGCCTTCAGTTTCCGCATCACCTTCTCCACCTGCGACCTCCCTTGCGTACAGCGCGAGATGACCTGCGCCGACAACTGCGAGATATCCTTTGCAGCCAGATAGTAGCGCTGCATAAACTGTTCTACGCCATACGACCGAGCGGTATCTAAAAACCCCAGGTTGGCGGCGACCTGCCCCTGAATGGAGAGCGACAGCACGTCGTGCTTGCCCCGGTACAGGTAATGCAGTTCATTGCGCAGGCGAAGCATGAAATCCAGGGCCGACTCCAGTCGTTCGCTCTCGTTCTGACCGAGCAGTCCTCGTTGCGCCAGCTCGGATGGCGTACTCACCTGCCGGGTAATTCGCGCAATACAGAGGGCGGCATGAAGATCCCTCAGGCCGCCGGTGCCCTCCTTGAGGTGCGGCTCCTGCACATAAATAGACGCCCCATACCGGTAGTGGCGCTCCTGCAACTCCTGGAGCTTCTGCGCGACAATCGTATCGGCCCGCTTACTCAAGACCGATCGCCCGAACTTGGCGCTGAATGTCTGATAGATCGCCGGGTCGCCGGCCAGGTAGCGGGCTTCGATCATCGAGCTGCAGGAGGTCAGGTCCGCCCGGGCCATCCGTATGCAATCGTCGATGGAACGACAACAATGCCCCACGACGAACCCGACATCCCAGAGGGTGCTTAATATCGGATGGAGGATCGTATTCAGGTAGGCGTCAGCCTTGCGGGGGTAGACAAACATCAGATCGACGTCGGAGGCCGGATTCATCTCGCGTCGGCCATAGCCGCCCAGCGCAACCAGCGCACACCCGTTGCCGCGCCGTTTTATACCTGGGTCGCAGGCAGTCTCCGTCGCATGAAAGAGTGAGGTCACCACCGCGTCTGTCAGTGTGGCGATGGATCGGGCCACCGTCTGCCCGGTTCCACCATTCCGATGGATCCGGAGGATCCGTGCCTGCTCCTCGGCAATACACCCCCTGAGGGCGGGGATCAGATCGTTTGCCGGCAGGCCCCCTTGCAATATCGACTGCAGGGCGCCGACCAGCGCCGGGCACTCGACGGCCGCGGGCGGCGTGACGGCCTGGGAATCCACGATGTCCGCCTTCCGGCTTCGCAATAACGCGAAACGGCCTTTCGTCATGATGTGAAATCGTTTCATCCCTTATCCCGCAATTGCACCTAGTATAGGCGGCCCTGTAAGATAGGGTCAAGGTCAATATCCTCGGCCCGCTCTCTGTGCCGGACAGACGTGCGTGACTCGTTTATGGTCTATAGGGGAGAAAACAGGGTTGACTCAGACAACGCGACGCCGTATGTTCGGCGTCTACGTAGCTCGTTGAGATCACAGGTGTCGACGTTGCGAAAAGGTAGAGTTGGTAGCCGGCCCATGTCATACGCATTGGTCCCGGTGGTACTACTGACCCTGTTCCTCGTCGGAGGATGCGTGGAGGCGCTGGAAACCCGATTCATCTTCTTCCCCGACAGGCGGATTGACGCAACGCCGCGCGACTTGGGCTTGGTCTTTGAAGAGGTCTACTTTACAACACAAGACGGGGTGCGCCTGAACGGCTGGTGGATTCCTGGAACCGGATCGCCTATAACGATCCTGTGGTTCCACGGCAACGGCGGCAACATCAGTCACCGCCTGGACAACATCAGGCTGCGCCACGACCTGCTGGGCGCCAACCTGTTTATCTTTGATTATCGCGGATATGGCCAAAGCGAAGGCACGGCGTCGGAAGAGGGAACCTATCGCGATGGTGATGCGGCGATCCAATATCTGCACAGCCGGGCGGATGTCGACCCGACCAGGGTCGTGTTCCTTGGCGAATCGCTCGGGAGTGCCGTAGCGGTTGAAATGGCGACCACACACGCGTGCGCTGCCCTGATCCTGGAGTCGCCGTTTCTGTCCATCGCGGAGATGGCGAAGGTGAGCTTTCCGTTTCTCCCGATCGGTTCGCTCCTTCAGACCAAGTACGACACCCTCTCGAAGATCGGACGGGTCAGTGCCCCTCTCCTGATCATACATGGCGAGGACGACGAGATCGTCCCGTTCCGGCACGGGCGACGCCTTTTCGAGGCCGCGGGCGAACCGAAGGAGTTTTACGCCATCAAGCAAGCCCGTCATAACGACCTCTACCTCGTCGGCGGTCAGGCCTACCTGGAGACCCTCAGTCGCTTCCTCGGCAGGCTGACCGAAGGCCGACCTTCGCCGTAAGCGGCCCGTCTCATCTACCCATCCGTTTCCGGTCACTCTGAACTTGTCGAAGGATGCGTAAGCGGGGCTTCGACAAGCGCATCCTGAGCACCACTGTTCGTTCCTCCGACAGGCTGAAGGCGAACGGTATCGGGGGGCTCAGCCCGAACGGGTTCAGTGTTGAGCGATTCCTGAAACACTGCACCGGCAGCACCCAGCGGAAATCGTATGATGAAACTGCTCCCGCGACCCCTCCCCTCTGAGGTTGCCCAGATCCTCCCGTTGTGCAGCTCGACGAGTTGCTTCGTCAGCGCGAGACCGAGACCGGTCCCATGGTACTGCCTGGCCAGGTTGAAATCCAATTGGGTAAACGGCTGAAAGAGTTTGACCAGATTCTCTTCGGCGATTCCGATGCCGGTATCGGTGACGGCGATTTCTACGGAGTCACCGGCAGGGGGTAGGGTGTAGGGTGTAGGGTGTAGCGGTCCCTCTTCCCGCCTGACGCCTGACGCCTCACGCCTTACGCGGGCGGTGACCGTAACGTGGCCACCTTCCGGGGTAAACTTGATGGCATTGGAGAGCAGGTTGTACAGGATCTGCTTAAATCGGACGGGATCGGCGGTGAGGGGGAGCATATCGGGCTCTACGTACGTCGTGAGGACCAGACGTTTCTGATCGGCCATTGGTTGCAGATCGCCAAGAACGGCCATCAGCACTTTATCGATGTCGAACGGCTCCGGGTACAGCTCGATTTTACCCGCCTCGACCTTGGCGAGGTCAAGGAGATCGTTGGTGATGATGAGCAGATGTCTGCCGCTGGCCCGGATATGGTTGAGATGTCGGGCCTGCTGTTCGTTGAGCGGCCCGAAGGCCGGGCTTCGCAGCAGTTCCGAGAAGCCCAGGATCGCATTCAGCGGGGTCCGGAGTTCGTGAGACATGTGGGTCAGGAACTCGGACTTGTGGCGGGACGCCGCCTCCAACTGCGCGTTGACCGCGCGCAACTCCCGCGTTCGCGCCTCGACGGTAGCTTCGAGTTCGTCGGCGTGGCGTCGCTGCGCCTCCTCGCTCTCTTGCAATGCGACGATATCCCGTCTGATTGCGCGGATGATCACCCCCCCGAGACAGACCGCGAATGCGATCACCAGCGCCATGAAGCCGAGCGTCCTGATCTGCCCGCTCCGCAACGCGGCAATGCGCGCCTGTAACGCCCCCTCCAGCCCTACCATCGCGTTATCGAGCAGCGCGAACTGACCGTCAATCGCCTGGGTGAATAGCTGGAAATAATCGGCCGGCGAATAGGTCGGCGTTTCGGCTTCCACAACCTGGGTTCTGGCGAGATTGATCGCCATCCGCGCGAGCAACATGCTGCCCTGCGCGATGTGGCCAAGGTCGGCCTGCATCTGCGGGTTCTGCGCCACCACCTTGTCCAACTCGCGGGCCATGTACTCGTGTTGCCGCTCGACATTGCTGATGAGACCGATCAACGCGGTGCGGTCCGCCAGTGTGATGCGCCGCTCCGCCAGCATGAGCATGCCGCGCGCCCGTGCCTGGCCGAGGAATTCGGTGAGGGTCGGCATATGCACCAGCAGCGCCATGGTAAGATGGTACTCATGACCGGTCGGGTCGTACGACAAGCCGAAGTGATCCAGTATGAGATCGAGCAGCTTCAGGTTGTCGGCGATGAGGGCCGTATGTGTGGCAAAACTGTCCTGGCCGGAGATCGAGCGCGAGGACACGCCGTTCGCAAGCGCCCGCCACGCCTCGAACGCCCGGCGGCAGGCGGCGGCAAGCGCGGCGTCATCGATCTCGGACTTCATCATCGCATCAAACGTCGCGACCGCCTTGTCGGTTTCAGCTTGCTTGGCGGCGCGCTGCATCTCCAACAGCGTATTCCCGCCCAACACGCCGGCCGAGAGCCCGCGGTGCTGTTGCTGCAATCGCACCATCTGCAGCAGCGCCTTGGACGGCGCAATCCCGGCATACTTCAGACCGGCCGCGCGCAGCGCTCTGCCGCTTTGCACCATGTACATACTGAGCGGCGCCGCCACCAAGGCAAGGCATACCAGCGCGAACCCCAGCAGTAATCTGGCGCGTATGGTCATATTGATTTACACACCCCGTTCACCCTGAGCCCTTCGAGATACCAACCGTTCGTCCTGAGCCTGTCGAAGGAACGAACGGTGTCGAACGGCTCAGCCCGAACGGGTTCAGTGTGAAGTGATTCGTCACACGCGACACCGGATACGCGCTCAACCGCTTCTTACGTCAAGCCAGGAGTCCGCCCCCCCCCGACCCCTCCAGCGGCATCGTGACCGTGACGGTGGTGCCCTGGCCAGGCCGTCCGGTGATCGTCACGGCTCCACCCAGCAGGAATGCCCGCTCGCGCATACTCAGCAGTCCAATGGAGTTCCGATCGGCCAGCGCGTGCTGGGTGATGCCCTTGCCGTTGTCGATCACCTCAAGCGTCAGTCGCTCCGCGTCGGCCCTCAGGGCGATGTGGACCCGGCTCCCCTGGGCATGGCGCGCAACATTGCTCAGGGCTTCCTGCACGATGCGAAAGACCGCGGTCGACCGCTCCCAATCCAACGCCGACTCCGGCTGCTGAATGGTGAGCAGCACCTGAATCCCCGTCCGGGCCTGAAATTCCTGCGCCTGCCATTCAATGGCCGCCACCAGCCCCAGGTCATCCAAGACACGTGGCCGTAGCTCACTGGCGACCCGTCGCACCCACCGGATCGTCTCGTCAACCGACTGCTTGATGGCGTGACTCTTTTCTTGCAGAGCGGCCGGCTCCTGCGGGAGCCGCGCGTGGAGCCACGACAGATCGATCTTCAGGGCAAACAGCAGTTGTCCCAGTTCCTCATGAATCTCCTTGGCCATCCGGCTCCGTTCATCCTCCCGTACCGATTCCAGCCGGGCGGTCAGGGTGCGGAGCTGCTCCTCCGCGCGTGCGCGCTCCTCGATCTCCTGTCTCAACATGTCGGCCTGGCGCCTGACCGAATCGTACAGGCGACCGTGCTCCAGGACCATGGCCACCTGATCGGCCAACGGAAAGAGGCGCTCGATGTCGCGCTCTGAGTACGCAGCCGGGGTCCGGCTGTCGAGATAGAAGACCCCTTTCGCCTCCCCGCCCACCAACAGCGGAAGCTCCAGGATCGTCCGAACCCCCTCCTGCGCCATGTACCGGTCATCCTCAAACTGCGCCTCCGTCGTCAGATCCCGCACCAGGCGGGGCTCTTTGTGGGTGAGGATCCATTCGATCCCAGTCTGTTGTGTCATGGACCAGCTCAGCCCGGCGAAGGCCTGGAGTGGGGGATCCGCAACGGCGTAGGCCACCACCAGCGTGTTCTCTTGCGGGACGATCACACCCAGGCGGTCGTACGGGACGTACGCCTTGACGGCCTGCGCGAAGGCCTTGAAGACCCCGTCGAGCTGCAGCGATTGGTTGAGCAGCCGGCTCATCCCGAACAGGGCCTCCCATTGGGCCGCGTGGGCCTTCGCCGCCTCATGCAGCCGGCTGAGCTCCGCTTCGCTCTGCCCGAGCGCCTCATTCGCGGCCGCCAGCCTCTCCAGATTCCACTCCCGCTGCTGGGCATCCGATTCTGCCCGCCTCGCGAGCTTCCGTCCGTACGCCGTCGCACCGACGATCATCAGCAGAATCGCGATGGCGATCCCATACTGGTACGTTCCGAGTGCGCCGGCCGCCGCCGACTGTTCGCGCAGGTGTTTCCGTTGAATCTCGGTGGCCTGCTGCCGTACCCGGTCCACAGCCTCCAGGACCTTGGTATACGCACGATCCATAGCCGCCATGCGCATGCCGGCCAGGTCAGGATGATGCTCTTTCATATGCGAGAAGACCAGCCTCGCGTCATCGACCATCCCGGTCATCGCGAATGCGACAACCTGCAAGCCCTCCTGGAGCGGCGCGGCCACCGTTGGGGCCACATTGGCCCTCACATCTTCCTGCAGCAAGGCGAGATGCTTACCCCAGACACGGAGGGATGCGTCGAACCTCTCCGACTCGGCCTCAGGATCCCGCGACTCGAAGACATCATTGCCGGGGGTGTTGACGGCGGCCGCCAGTTCGTCGAGTCGCTCGTAGCCGCTCATCCGGACGGTCCACTCCTGATTGACTCGGACCGCTTCTTCGTAGGTGCCTATCAGGTGGGCGACGATGTAGAGGCTGACCGCCACGGTCAGCACATCGAAGGCTGCAAGGAGGTAGTAGGTGCGGTGCCAGGTCTGTCTGGACACAGGCGCCGCGCTCGCCTCTGCCGCGATGACCGATCCCGGAGTTCCCGCCGCCTGTTTGTTCCCGGGCTCACTCATGCCTTATCCGATCCCTAGAACACACCGGCATTTTCAGCAACCCAACCCGTTCATGTGTCTGTCATTGCGAGCGACCAACGGGAGCGCGGCAATCTCACCGTATTGTACTGAAAGACTGTGAGATTGCTTCGGTCGCTACGCTCCCTCGCAATGACCGGAGGATTTACGATCTGCTTACCCGACGGTGACGTGCAGATAGAGATCGCCGCGCATACCATCCCGCCCTTCAAGCCCCTTCCCCTTCAGTCGCAACCTTGTCCCGGATCGGGTGCCTGGAGGGATCGTCACCATCAACTCTTCAAGTCGGTCGCCCCGCATGAAGCTGACGCGCTTCCGCACGCCGAATGCGGCCTCCTGCGCAGCAATGGTCAGATGATACCGGAGATGCGGATCATGATCGACAGGCCTGACCTCTCCGGACAGCCACCGCCTCGCCAACGTGATACCGGCCACAACCCCTCGGCCGATGGCGGCAAGCAGGCCCCCTGATTCTGATAGCTGATGGCTATGAGCTGAGCGCTGAGGACTGTCTTTCTGAACCGCCATACGGGCGGCACGTCGCCACAGTACGCCTGCCGGCGCGCCCATGAAGACGCCGCCGAAGATAAATCCGCGTCCGCCGAAGAAGACCTGTCGAACGAAGGCATCGTCGAAACGAATCCCGGCCCTGGCAAACTCGCGGCTCATCTCGGCAAAGACCGACGACAGATCGGGATTCGCAAAGAGGTCTTGGAAGATCTCGTCCTGGGAGTACCGGAATCCACCCGGCGCGCCACCTGCACCGACCGGCGCGTGGCGGAAGGCATCGTACTGCCGACGCTTTACCTGATCCGCCAGGACGGCATACGCCTCGCTGATCTCCTTGAACCGCTCCTCGGCCTTCGGATCTCCCGAATTCTTGTCGGGGTGATACTGGAGCGCCAGCCGCCGGTAGGCCTTTTTGATCTCCTCCTCCGTGGCGCCCGGCGATACACCGAGGATCGCGTAGTAATCCTTGCCATTATCACGCACTCGGACCATGGCGTTCTCTCCGGCACGTTCGTATGCAGGTCTTACACGCAGTGCGCAAGGTAATCCTTGATGGCGTCGTGCGCACTGCGAAATGCGAGGTCATTCCACGGAATCGAAGACGGGGAAAACGCCTTCGCATCAAGTGCCTCATCCTTCGCCTGAAGCTCGCCGCCCACCACATGCGCGGCATACGCGATGATCACCGCCGCCGAGTCCTCATACGAATAGACGTTCAGCAGCCGGTCGATCTCAACATCGAGATTGACCTCCTCCAGGGTTTCACGGACCGCGGCGGCCTCAACTCGTTCACCCCGATCAACAAATCCACCGGGAAAGACCCATTTGCCGTACGCCGGGGGAATTCCTCGTCGGACCAGGACGATCCCGCCATCGAGCATAAAGAGGGCTCCGGCGGCGACCTTCGGATCGGGATAGTGAACGAACGAGCAGCTCCGACAGGCCTGCAGTTCCGGTCCGTTTGCCTTCATCCGCCTTGGCTGTAATGCCTCTCGACACCGGGGGCAGTATCGAAACGGCGCATCCGATGGGTGAAGATGCTGAAGGGCGCGGGCGACGTCGCCCCCGGACTCCGCCATCCGCTCCAGGATCACCTCACCGATCTTTTGATGGACGCCCAACGGCCGGGTAATGCGGAAGGCGACCCCAGGGTGCAGGCTGGCCGCCTGCTTTACCCGGTCGGGAATGTGGGTGACGATGTGCTGGCCCGCCCCGAACAGATAGGGGAATACCACGATCTCCTCCGCCCCATCGGCCACACAGGCATCAAACCCTTGCTGAATGGTCGGTTCCTGGAACTCCATGTGGGCATAATGAACGATGGGCAGGCCGAAACGGCCCCGCATCATCAATGCGATGTCGGAAAGCAGTTCGCAGGATCCCTCGCGGCGGCTGCCGTGATCAATCAGAAGAAGCGCCTGCTTCATATGCGTGTGACCTCACTGTATGAACCTGTCGGTTATCAGCGATTCGATCGACCTTCAGCATGAAGTATACTACGCAGGGTGAGGGCTGACAATCGTTGACACTGCCCAAGAGTGGACATTTGGATGCGTCATTGCGAGCGTCGCGAAGCAATCCAACCGTTCTTCGTCCCCGTTTCTCCGAGCGCATTAGACAGAACGGTGAGATTGCCGCGCACCCTTCGGGTGCTCGCAATGACGGTATCGCCTGAGTTTGACAGATCTGCGCTGTTCTCCTAAGATAGCCTTGAAATGAGTGCTTCATTGCGACAGTCAACGCACATAAGCCGTCATACCCGCGAAGCTTGCCCCCGCAGGCTGTAAGCGGGGAGCGGGTATCCAGTAAAATCAATGGATTCCCGCTTAAAGACTGCGGGAATGACGTCCGGGTATTAGTCCAGTCAAGTATGAGCATCCTTCGTTTGCAGGTGCCGCACTGGGAGCAATTCGATGGTCTGATCCATGGCTTTCTTGGCCGTTTTGACGGTCGGGGCCTGTCAACCGACTCTCCCTTTCGCCTTGCCTGCAGCAATCACGAGGATCGTGAGACCGTTCAACAGAACTGGTGCGATCTGAAACAGGCGCTCAACCTGCCACGTATCACGATTGTGACCGCGCGACAGGTCCACGGCAACGCCGTCCTGGAGGTCTCGCGCGCCACCGATAAACAGGCCGGCGTCGGCGACGGACTCATGACCGATGCGCCGAATCTGTGCGTGGGGGTCATGGCGGCCGACTGCGTCCCTATCCTGTTCATGGAGCCTGTTCGGAAGATCGCCGCGGCCGTCCATGCCGGCTGGCGGGGGACCGCTGCCGGCATCGCGCCTCGAGCGGTGGCGCTGATGCGCGAGGCGTACCGAATCGAACCTTCTGCGCTTCAGGTGGCGATGGGACCCTCAATCGGCCCATGTTGCTATGAGGTGGGACCGGAGGTCGAGGCGCAGATCGCCGCCAACTGGGGAGAGGAACTGAAGAACGCCTGGACACGGGACGGGACAAAGGGACGGCTGGATCTCAGGGCCCTGAACGAGGCGCAGCTCCTCGGTGCGGGCGTTCCCCGATCGCACATTCAGAAGATCGGCCCCTGTACGGCGTGCAATGTCGATACGTACTTCTCCTATCGGAAAGAGGGGAGGACCGGCCATCAGTTGAGCTTCATCGGCTGGCGGTCGTAGCGTCGATCTCGGCCCATGGCAGCAGGTCTACTACGCCGAGTTCGACGGGCCGCGTAGGCAGCGGGCGATCATTCAGGATGGGGGTAATGGGCAGGCTGAAGGTCAACCCCACCGTAAACTGCCAATCGGGCGCACTGCTGCTGAAGCCGCGTCTGATCGCTGCGTCGATCATGACCTTCGACGGCGGCGGCTGCCAGATGAAGCCGATCAGGCCGGAGTTGTCGGGAAGCCGCCCTTTGGCGCTCTCGCCATTGATCTCCCCTACCAGCCTGAAGTTTTGGAAGACCGGCAGCTCCACGATCATTCCCCAGATGACGAACGGATTAGCCCGTTCCCGGTTCACGCCTCCGCCCGCGTTCAGGTGATACGTGAAGGACGCCAGCCTCCCGCTTAAAATCCCGATCCCTTCAAAGCCGAGACGCTGCTCACCCTTTACCGTGGAAGGTAACAGAGGTCCGGCCTCAACCGCGAAGCCCATCCCTTCTTTCTCCTGCAGGACGCCCTCTTTCAGCACCGCCTTCAGGAAGAGCCCCGGGTCGATGAGCTGGGCGCCTCGACCCGGAGGCTTGGCGACCTCGAACTCCCCAACGACCTCCAAGTCTCTGACGATGCCGTAGTTAAGGACTACCTTGGGGACGATGAAGGTGTTAGCCTCGTTATTGCGTTCCAGGGCAAAGTAGCCCAACTCGACCTCCAATTCGCGCGGATTGGCAACGGCCGCATCGGTCGAGACAAAGGGCCGGTAGCCCCAGGCCGTAGAGGCCGGCAGGAGTAAGACACACGCCAGCAGCCAGATGTGATGCCGCATGTCGCGCCTCACGGCGCCATGTCGTAGACTCGTATTTCAGCCTCGCGACCGCCGCGTCGTGGGACCGCCAGATAAAGGCGATGCAGTTCGGACACGAACAGCGACGTCCGAGCCCCAGGGGCGGTCGGGATTGTCGTGACGCGCCGGTAGTGATCGGCATCGGCCTGCTCGAAGACCTCGATGAACCCTTCGCCGCCGGACAGGTAGATGCGCCCGCGTGCTGCATCGTAAAAGATGTCATCGGCATCCGCGGTGCTGTCCAGGCGTGCCACGGTCTTCCCCGACTCCGTGTCAAACACGAGGAGCGTGGCGGGCCTTCGACACCCGACGAACAACCGGTGGTGAGGCTCGTCCAGTGCCATCGGGAAGTTGGCTTGAGTCGTCGTCAGCGGCCATGTGGCGACGACTGTGCCTTTTTCCCGGTCAACGACTGCGATATGGTTTGCCGTGGGGACATTCACGAAGATCCTTGGGCCGGCAGCCTCCAACTGGAACGACTCGGGGTGGCCGGCGAGCGGGATGTCAGCCGGCCGTTTGCCGGTTGCCGCCTCGATCATTGCCAGCCTGCCGCGACCGTAGCCCACGTAAAGATGTTTAGCAGCGGGATCGTAACGAATATTATCCGCGTCGTCGCCAAGCTTAATTCGCTTCTCCAAGTTGACCGAGTCGCCGGTGAATACCTCTACGGTCCCATCTCGTGCGCTGGTCACGAACAGCCTATTGCGTCCCGGGAGATATAGAACGCCCTGGGGTTCGCGCAGTCCGGTGACGCTGCGAAGACGTCTGCCTGCATGCAGGTCTACGACCTCCAGGGTATTGTTGCCGAGGGCGGCAACGAACAGCCGCCGGCCTTTGAGGTCCACGGCCAGGTGGTCGATCCGTCCGTTCACGTCCGGCAATGGGATGGTCTGTATCAGCCGAAGCGGCGCCGGGCCCTGGGCGCGAGCAGCAAGTGTGGGTGCGGCTACGGCTACGACAAGCACCGCTGCCAGGAATCGGCCCATTCTCTGTCCCGCGACAATCACTTGATGCGAGCGGCCTCCTTCGCTTGCGCGTCGAGCGCGGCCTTCAGTCCTTTTGCTTAGGCTCATCCGTATTGGCTCCTTATCCCCGACTCACTTGACAAAGATCCATGTCGGCTTGAGCAGCGGGAAGGCGATGAGGCCGATCAGCGCTGTCGCCGCCACCAGCGCGGGATTGCTCACCTTCCAGCGGGCGAGGGCCACGAGGCTCAGCAGTGCCACTACCGCCGTGAGCTAGTCGCCGATGGCGATCTTCCCGCTGCAGGAACGGCACGATGACCAGTCCACTGCCGCTCCTCGACCAGCTCCTTTTCCATCTGCCCGCAAAGGGCAACCGGTCCCCCGAACCCGAGCGCACCTAGGCGCAGGTAATAGCCGACGAGATCCCGGATTCGAACGCTTCCAACGGTGTCGCGCTCCATGCTCCCGTGTCTTCACTTCTGGACCTGTTTGTTCGTTGGATCTGTGCGATGCGGTCGCGCGTGCCCGCCGAAGCTCGCATAAATGGCGTCAAAGAGACGAAGCCCCTCGGCCAGCAGCGCCTGATCGTCGGGGATCGTCGGGGCCAGTCCCTTGAGGACGGCTTCTATTCCCTTGGTCTCATCCCGACCGAACTTGGCATCCTTCAGATCGGCGTCGTGGACGATCTCCGCCAGCGCCTGCAACGCGCTGTCTTCCAATCCGAACCGTGTGAGCAGGGTCTCGAAGGTGCAGTCTTCACCCTGGTGGCCGAACTCGACTTTGGGATAGTCGAATGGGATGGCCCCTTTGATTGTGTCCGGCTTCGTGGCGAACGCGAATGTAGCCTGCGGGTCGATGAAGCGCCGGATGAGCCAAGCTGACGCCATCCGATCCACATGCGGCCGAGGACGGGTAACCCACGTCTTGCCTCGAAACGCCTCTGCCCTCAGCGTCGTGGATGTCCTCGTAGGCGCGCCCTTCCTTCCCCCCAGCAGATCCCGAAGCATGGCGTGGCACCGCCTGAGGAGTCCTTCGACCTCCTGCCTGGTCGGCGCGCGGAAGTAGTCGATCTCCTGTAGCTCAGCTAACTGTTTCTCCAGGACCTTCAACTCGTCCGCAAGCGCCACCGCCTCCGGAGTGACACTTTCCCGTGGTAGGGCGTGCAGGCACTCCAGCCATGCCTCGCCGCCCTTCAACAGCTCGGCATAGTCCTCGTTGCGAGCGCGCCTGAACAGTTCGGCCACCTCGTTGTCAGCGAGGTTCTCGATCTGCTCTACCTTGAGGAGGGTCGCCTCCCCCTGGGCCCGCTGGATCTCCTGGCAGAGCCACTGGGCGATCTCGTATCGTTCCTCGCCGAAGGGAAGCAGATAGACAGCGTTCCGGAAGGAAACCGCCCCGAGCTTCTTCAGCTTCCGCCAGATCCTCACCCGGCTGCTGCCCGCCCCAGGCGGAAGGGTGTAGATCAGCACCAACCATTTGTAGCGTGCTTCTTGCGCCATAGCTTCCGAGCGAGTAATGTAATAGTTATTACAATAGTAATATAATGTTAGTTACAATTTCTATCAAGAGGACAATCCGGATTGGCACGTAGATCGAGGGCGCTCGTTGGCGTGGCCGACGGTCAATCATATGTAACGTCATTAGACGTAACAATAGCCGTCATTGGTTAGCAAGTCCCCCCCTCCCCCCCCCACCCCGGACTGACGAACTGTCTAAGACTTATGTCGTCACGTATAGCTGAGTGCCCTGCAACACATCTACTACGCAACGTTCGACGGGCAGCGCAAGAAGCGCGCGATCATCAAGGTGATGGGGGAGTGAGACCTGGTATTCGAAGACACCGATGGATGTCACCTCGATGAAGCGAACCCTCGAATCGTGAGGTCGTCGAAAGCGGTGACAGCATCGGCCTTCGTCCACAGGCCGACCTTACCCGACTCCAAACGCTCATCTGTACGCACCAAAGAACGCATATCTTCGTAATCGATGAGGAGCCGGTCATCAAGCCAGCCCTGGATCTGATCGCCGACGGCCACGACTCTTATGGTGTGCCACGTCCGAAGGCCAAGAGGCCGAACGTCTGCCGAGGCGCGCGTCTGCCATTTCTTGCCGTCGTAGTAGTATAGCCGAAAGTTGTTCTCAAGGGCGTTTGCGCGGACCACGTAATACTCCTCCGCAGTGAGGCGCAAGACGATGCCGCCTGACGCATCTTCCCTACCGGACAACGGCTTGAACTTCACCGAAATATCGATAGCGACTCTATCAAAAGCGCCGGCCGGCGTGATGATCACGTTAAAGGCATTCCGGTCAGCCCGTTGGATCAGCACCCGCTTGCCGCTTGGGGCGTCGGTCATCTCTTCAACCGCCCATTGCCCCTCGAGGACCTGCCATTCACCTAGATCGTCCTTCTCGAAATCAAAGCTGGTAACGGGCGTGCCCTCGGGGACCGTAAGCTCGGCGGCATCCGCCATCAGTCCGCCGCCGTAGGGCGCCTGGATCGAGTCGGTCAACAACAACAGCCCGAACCATCCCACCCCGCTCAGGATGAGCCCGCACACATGACGGCGTAATGATGTAACTCGTTTCATGATTCGCCTCCTTGCAACTCCTTTAGGGTTGAGCCTGTTGACGCGCCGGAACAGCTGGGCCACCTCGTTCTCAGAGAGATTCTCGATTTGCTCCACCTTGCTGCTTGTGCTGTGCCCTGAACACGTGCGAAGTTGACGGATTTCAGAGGATTCTCTAGGATAAACAATATCACAACAACCAGCGGATCAGGAGGTGTCACGGTGAAGACCTACCTTTTTCAGGTGGAGCTGCAACAGGAAGCGGATGGGCGCTGGAGCGTGTGGATTCCCGCCCTCAAAGGCCTGGCAAGCTGGGGCCATACGAAAGAAGAAGCGTTGCGCAATATCCAGGACGCAGCGGAAGCCTATGTGGAAGACCTAGTCGAAGCGGGGGAGACGATCCCCCTTGAAGCGGGAAAGGTCGAGCTCATTGAACGGCCGGCAGTGGCCGTTACCGTATGATCGAGCCGTTACGGAACGTCCCTGTCCGAAAGTTGATCCGGGCACTGGAACGCGACGGCTTTCTATACCGACGGCTCAAAGGGAGTCAGCGAGTGTATCGGCACCCCGATGGCCGGCGAGTCGTTATCCACTACCATCACGGCGGGGACACGCTACCCGCGGGTACACTCCGGCAAATCCTTTCAGCCACCAACTGGAATGAGGATGATCTCCGTCGCCTCGGATTGATCGAATAGATTCCCCACCTCTGTAGAGGCTCACCCAGCAAGGCCCAAGACCATTCTTCTCTTTTCGTAGTATGGGTTCATAAGTGACAGGAGACGGCTGACCTACGCCTCAGCGGAGCCCAAGCTCAAGTCGGCGGCGGAGGACACGTTCCGCCTCATCCACCGTGAGGGGCCGCGCCTCTGTGTAGCTCTTCCGCGTCTGTCGGTCGATCCTCCAGCCCAGGAAATGGCTGATCGTGACGACGAGGAACCGGGGGTTATCCAGGGCCGAGGTTCGCATCCATTGGCCGGTCGGCTCGTGACCGAGCATCAGGCTCGGCTGGTGGCCGTCCCGGTTATCAGCGTCGGTGAGGGACGAGAGCCCCAACTTCTTGCTGATCAGGTCGATGTCGGCCTTTTTCCCCGTGAGGAACAGCCAGCCGGGACCCGCGTGGAACCTCTCCGCATAGGCCTTGAGCACCTCGGGCGTATCGTGCGCGGGATCGATGGTGATCGAGTAGAAGAAGATCTCTTTCCCTACCCGGTCGCCCAGGAGGCGCTGCACTTGCCTGAGACGCCCGGTCTCGATCGGGCAGACATCCGTACACGAGGTGTAGATCAGCTCGATCGCGACGGCCTTGCCCTTGAGCAGGTCGTCGTAGAACCGCACCGTCTGTCCGTCCTGGGTGATCAACGGGACGTTGGGAAAGTAGTCCGGCCCCCAGGGGGAGCCTGTAGGTGAAGCCGCCGCACTGCCACGGCCGGACAGCAATGCAGCCAGCGCCAGGCCGGCGAGGGCCGCGCCCCACAACAATCGCGTCCGTCTCATCATTCGCGTCTCCTTGCGTTGAAAGTTCCTCCTCACCCCCACCCTCTCCTCCAAAGGAGGCGAGGGGTACCAACAAGGACCTCCTCTCCCCTCTTGGGGGAGAGGATGAAGGTGAGGGGGCGCATGGCGTTGACTTTCATGCCCGGGGGCGTGCCGCCGGTGCATGCGGTATCGCTCCTTGCCGCCTCAGAAGGCGGTTGGGAGGATATCGTCCGGGTCCATGAACGTTACGCCCTGCGGCCCCGGGATCGGGGTTGGGAGCGCCTTCAGGAACGCGCCGCCGGCATCGTCGATCTCCCACCGCAGCAGCATGGCGTTGTCCTCGTGGACAGTATTATGGCAATGCTCCATGAACATCCCGCCGAAGTCGCGGAACTGCATGGTGATGGTGACGCTGCCGCCGGGACGGAGGCGATAGACATCCTTGCGCCCCGTCTCCCAGGGGGGTACGTTCCCGGGGCTGCCGTCCCGGGCCAGGACCTGCCCTTCCTCAAAGTGGATGTGGACCGGGTGGTCCCAGCCCCCGCCGCCGTTCTTCAGGGTCCAGATCTCGCGGGTGCCGAATCGCGGCGCCGCCGAGATCCGCCCGAAGTCCGCGGCGAGCGTTCCCCCCTGATTATCCGTCTCGATCCCCCAAGGACCGAAAAACGTCGTGTCCGGGTCGTTGGTGGTCTGGTTGGCGCCCCGGTTGAACTCGAAGACCCGCTCCCGCGCCACCGGGATCCGGGACAGGTCGGGGTTCGGGATCAGGGTGTCCGGCACGCGGCTCAGGTCGGGCCTGGCCGGATCCCGCACGATCCGGAACTCCAGATACCTCCCCACGCAGGGATCGGCCGACTTCCCGGAAAGGGCCTCGGCCGGCGTCAGGTCCTTAGACGGCTTCTTGCCGTTCTCGTGCTCGCAGAGGTTCACCAGCCACAGTCTGTCCCCCACCTTGTAGCGGGAGAAGTCGATGACGATGTCGTATCGCTCGGCGATTCCCTGCTCGTCGGTCTCCGTCACGACCACCGGGTGCGGCAGCAGGTTGCCGTCGTTAGCGATGAAGATCATCGGCTGCGCCGTCCCTGAGGCGTCGGCGAGGGCGGTCGTGAAGAAGCGCGAGACGCTGGCGTTGAGGATCCGGAAGCGGTACTTTCTGCGCTCCACCTCAAAGAACGGCCTGTAGACGAGGTTGACCGTCATCACGTCCCCCAGGAACCCGTCGAACTCGAAGATATCGAAGTGAAGCTGCCCGTCGGCGTCCCAGGCCTTGTCGGCCAGCATCAGGTTGACGTCGTAATCGAGGTTGCCCCACGGCTTGGCGGTGCCGCTGGGGAGCCGGAGGTTGACCCCGTCATCGACGGCCTCGTTGCCGCGATCCAGGGCGCTATAGATGTTGAACATCCCGGCCATGCCCTTGTACACGTTCTGGGCGGTGAAGCTGAACATGTGGTCGTGGAACCAGTGGGTGCTCATGGTCTCGTGCCAGTCGCCCGCGACCTTCACGGTCCCCCCAGCATCGTCGGGGCTGCCGGCCCTGGGATCGGTGGCGTCGGTGTTGATGCTACGAAGCCCCGCCAGGACGATCGGATAGTGGTAGTCGTAGAACTGGCCGGGGTAGACAAAGGCTCCCGTGAAGCCGTCATTTTCCGCCCCGTGGTGCCCGTTATGCTCGTGGGTGGTGATGGTGTGGCGTCCGAAGCCCCCGTTCTTGGTCGAGTCATACGGAAGTCTATTGTGATGGCGGAACAGGATCGGCTCACCGTACCGCCCGATCATGAGCTTGGGTGGGAAGGTCCCATTGAAGGTCCAGAACGCCAGCGGCCCCTGGTCCGGCAGGTTGGGGTGGAAGCGCGGGGGAAAGGGCTTCGTCGGGTCGATGCCGGAGTTGAGGTGAGACGGGACCCCCGGATCGTACACGGTGTTGGCCTTGGCCCCCTCCTGCGCAACCTCTATCGCCACCTTGGGCGGGAATACCTCCCATTGCTGGTGGGCCCAGATCGGGCCAGGAGGTCGCCCTTCAATGGGGCCGAAGTTGTCGATGTTCGGGTCCCCCGTCGTGGGATGGGACGCGACAAGCACGGGGTCCAGGCGGTGGAGGGTGGTGTTCGCCTCCTTTGTCGGCGCGGGGTTGAGGAAGGTAACCGGGCGCCGCGGCAGGAGATCGAACCGCGGCATCGGTTGGGTAAACTCCAGCCCGAGGAATCCCGGGCTGGGCGGGAAGCCCGTGGGGACCTCGGCGTAGGCGCTCGTGGCAAAGGGGCTCAGGCCGTGCGTCGGAACCAGCAGTCCTCCCACTGTGATGAGACCCCACTTGAGCAGGTCCCGCCGGGTGATCTGGCCCCAGGAGAGGGCCCTGACAATCTCCAGACGATTATTCTGCGCGTGCCGGGCTTCTGCCAGCCGGACCCGCGATGCGTTCCACGGAAGGTACATGGCCGTTCCTCTTTCTGAGTTATATCGCTTCTATACGTCGCCATCTTCAGTTCTCTTCAGTCAGGCCAACTCAGCCTCTACTCCATACATAGTTCTTTAATGGCTCAAGAACAGTCGGCGAAACACTGATTGATGTGTCAAATGTTTCATCCCGCGTTGTCAAAGTTTGCCCTACAAAAGCGACGTACAGTCAGTATTCGTCTCTCAGCATCTTATGCAGCATCTTGGTCATCGGCTTACATCTTTAAGATGATGCGTGAGAACACGAACGACTATTGGCGAAGGTATGGGTTTTTTGACGGATTATGACGGGAGAGTTTATTGGTATTTGTCTGTATTGGCCCGAGGGGATTTATACGGCATGGGGTTTCAGGGAGGGACTGACGCAGGTGGGCAGGAGCTTGGCCAGGCCTACGATCTCGCTGAGCTCCTGCCACGCTCTGAGGCATCAGCTTCTCGGAAATACTGCTCCACACGAGGGGCGGGTTTTACACGCCCGCCCCTCGTGTGGAGTCCGCCGTGCGGACCTAGCAACCAGGAGAACTGGGGTTACGTTGGCATGGGATCAGTTGCGCTATCCATCCCTCCACCTCGGCGGAGAGTTGCCCCGTGCCTGAAAGGGCGACGGTATCCTGAATCCATCCGTCGTACATGTTGGGTATCGGTTTGATACCTTGTCCGCCAACGCCATCGGTTACCCCGGCGCCGACACTCGCGTTTGCCAAACGTATCCGTCCGACTACCGCGGCGTCAGCAGTCGCGGGATTGGCGTCCGGGTCTGGGTCGATGATGGTCATGAAGTTGGCAAACTGGTTGGCTACATACAGGTAGTAGCCCCCACCCAGCTTTGCGCCCCAGTTCGCGCCATGTGTGCCGGCGCCTTTGTCCACGGTGGCGACGGTGCCGAGGAAGGCGACCACTTGGTCGGTGGCCGTGTCAATGATGGCCACATGGTCGGGTGAACCGGTGGGAGCGCGCCCCACGGTGGTCAGGGAGAGCACCGCGACGCCGACAAATCGGCCGTCAGGGCTCACCGGTGGCTGGATAGGTACTTGGAGGGTGTCCAATATACTGCCGCCCAGTTGACCGTTCGGCTTTAAAGTCACCGGGATATTCTTGATGATCTGCCGGGTAGTCAGGTCTATCACGCTCACCTGACCGCTGACGGCGTTGGACACATACGCCTTGTTGTTGCCCTGGATTCCCGCGGCGATGGGCGCTAACAGGGCCGATTCCAGCCCCAGCGTTTGGTGGGATATCTCTGTCAGTATCGCCCCGTTTTCGGCATCAAGGATTGAAATGGAGCCTGCCACGCCCAAGCCCTTAAAAACATTTGGAACGACGATCTTCGTTCCGTCGGCAGTAATCCAGTGGCCATGTGGATGGTTGCGCCCGACACCGGTGGGGAAATGGTCAACCACTTTGAGGTTGCCCCGGTCTCTCACCTTGACGATGTCGTTTGCCGCGCTGAGCGGGTTGGTCAGAATACCAAACTGCGGAGAAGCCTCGTTGGGAATCGTCACGATATGCGTAGGCGCCTGACCCGTGACGATGGTATTCAGGATACTGCCGCTGGCACGGTCGATCTTGTTGATCGTCTGGCTGAACCAGTTGGTGTTATAGACAGTGTCCAGCCTGGTATTGGTCCACATATTGTGCGGGTTGTTCCACTGCCCAGGCCTGACGGCAAGGCCGTTGATGTCTCTTTCCACTGTAAAAGGCGTGGCTGAGCTGTCCACATTCACCACCGTAATAGTGCCGGGCTTCAGAAAGCCATGGTCATCCACCTGGCCGGGGACGCGCTCGAACTGCGTATCCACCCAGACTTCGCCCACCCCAGCGACAGCCGGTATAAGCTGGTTCGCGGGCGAAATGATGTCCCACTTGGCCGCCTTGGTGGTATCGTCAGGGGCGATGGTGGTTAAGACGCTGAGCACATCACCGGCAGGCAGGGAGTTTACGCCGAGATGTCCGATAAAGGGCAACTCCTGGGCCGTGACATCTGGAATGCTGGTATCGTCGTCCCTGATGGCCCTCACGGCAACGACGCCTGTCATATACGGATGAACCTTGCAGATGAAAAGGAAGACCCCGGGACGGTCGAACCTGGCTCCTACATTGCCGTTGCCGGCATGATCCTGGTCAACCTCCAGGGTGGAGCCGGTGGGCTTGATTAACAGGGTGACGGTGTGCTTGGTCCCGGTCTGAGTGTTTCTGTCGAACTGTACCCTGTCACCGACATTCACAATTGTGACCGGAGTTCCGGAGTCCTCATTTTTGAACCAGTTGCCGGGCTCATCAGTCAGGAACATTGTGCCTCTATATTCTTTGGGACCTGCAGCGCGGGTCGTCGCGAAAAAGCCGAGGACTAAGGTAATGGCTATAAGCATACTTTCCCTGGACCTACTGAAGATTTTCATGTGATGGCTCCTCCTTCCTTTCTCCTTCGAGATCGTAATGGTTCATGCTTAGAATCGGGGCTCTTCCGGTTGCTCAGACTCGCCGGCATACATCGAGTCGTAAAGAAAATCTACGTCGGCGCTTTGGGTCTACCAAGAAGCATTAGCCTCATATCCTAGGTCCATTGCATCCTAATTCGGTGCATTTGTCTCAAAAGGCTACGCTACAGACCAAGACGAGGGCAATCAGGTAAATCCTTGAATTGGGGGAGGGGAGATCCTTGAGGCGAGATCATGCTCAGTGTAAGCGAGATGCATCGCCGCGCTGCCCGCGGCGCCAGTGGCGCATGCGAGCACAACATGCGATCTTGCGCGGCGGCGAGAGAGGCGTTTATAGCCAGGGAGACAAGCGATAAGGCGTAGCGGTTGTTTAGATGTGCTCTGGGGGATCAAGGTTTCGCAAATACTGCTCGACCAGCAACAGATCGTCTTCGGTATCCACTCCGATGGTGTCGTACGGAGTTTCGGCGACTTGGATTGGGATGCCATGCTCCAGGAACCGAAGCTGCTCAAGCTTCTCGGTCTGTTCCAGGGGGGATGGTGGGAGCCGGTGAAAGCGGTCGAGCGCCGATCGCGTATACGCGTAGAGGCCGAGGTGTTTGAAGTAGCGAGCCTCGGTGGTCTCGTCCCGGTTGTAGGGGATGGCGGCGCGGGAGAAGTAGAGGGCCCTTCCGTCCACGTCCGTCACCACCTTGACGCAATTGGGATTGTGCGCCTGGTCCGCCGTAATCGGGGTTTTCAGCGTACTGACCTGGACGGCTGCATCGTTCAGGAACGGTTGCAAGAGGGCCTCAAGGTGGCCCGGCCTGATCATCGGTTCGTCGCCCTGGATATTGACATAGATATCGGCCGGTAACGACTGCATCACCTCATGGATTCGATCGGTTCCGGAAATATGGGTCGCGCCGGTCATGCAGACCTTCATTCGATTGCAGACGCAGTAGTCGTATACCTCCTTCGCATCGGTCGCCACTATCAAATCATCCAATAATCCGCATCGGCCGGCGCGCGCAAAGACGTGATGCAGCATCGGTCGGCCACAGATCGGCCGGAGGACCTTGCCGGGCAGCCTTGTCGAAGCAAGCCGTGCCGGAATGACCCCGACAATCGTTCGCTTCGCGTGAAAGTCCCCCTCACCCTCGCCCTCTCCCCCCGAAGGGGGCGAGGGGTTAATAGTAAAGGACTCCTCTCCCCCACGCGGGTACCCTCTGGGTGCGGAGAGGATGAAGGTGAGGGGGTGCAAGGTCTGGACATTCATCTCCATGGGCGCGCCGCCGGCTATGGTTTTTTCTCTGAAATCAGGATGACCTCGTGCATTTCGAGCTGGCTCCGACCTGCGAACATCTCCTTGGGCGCCGGGTTGGCATGGGCCTGCTTGAACGATTCGCTCTGAACCCAGGCCTCGAACGCCTCTTGGCTCTCCCAATAGGTCATGACAACATAGCAATCGCCTTCGATGGGCCGCAGGATCTCGTTGCGGATAAATCCTGGCGCCCGATCAACCGCGCCAAGGCGTTGCTCAAACCGCTTCTCAAACTCCCGCTCATATCCCTTCGTAATCGGGACCCTGTTGGCCGTGACAATCATGGTGTCCTCCCTTCACGACACGCTATAGACCAAATGCCTGGCGCAAACTCGCCTCAACGCCCGCCAGGTCTTCGTGGGATAAGGACCCCAAAATCCTCTTCAAGATCCGCTTATCCACCGAAAGCACTTTACAGATCCGAACGGTGCTCGGATGGTGCAGGCCTGCGCTGCGCCATTCCTGGAGAGGGTAATCACCCGGGCTGGGACGGCGATGGTATTGAGGCTGACTGCTGATAGGACAGATAACCAAATCAGACAGGACTCGGTGGAAGGCGTCGGTGCTGACGACCACGGCCGGCCGAGGTTTAACGCCGGACTGATCCGAAAAGGGGACGTTCACAACAACAACCTGACCTCGCTTATAGGTAGTCGTAGAGGGCATCCTCCTCCCCTTCCCAGGCGGTACGCAGGCGCTCCTCCGCCAGATGCTTCCACTCAAGCCCTTCCAGGTCTTGCTCCGAAATCGGTTGGATCAGGGCATACGGTTTGCCGTGGTGAGTGACGATGATCGGCTCGTCCTTTTTTCTGGCCTGGGCTAAGTACTCAGACAACCGGTTCTTGACCTCCGCAACGCTGGCAAATCGCATAGTCTACCCTCCTCTTCAATCTAGCCACAAATATAGCCAGAACGCGGAATCCTGTCAACACCCCGTTCCTGCCGCCCAGGAGCAGCGGTGGACTTAGCGGTCGCTCGACCCCCCTTGTTCTCAGCTCCTCGGCCCGACTTAGTGACGGGAATCCCGTATCGCATAGATCGGGACTTCGCGGCCTGATTTCGTGATGTAGGCAACCTGTTGGCTGGAAAAGGCTTGAAATGTATCACAGGAAAGCATCAGCCACCCAAGAGGCTTAATCAGGATGCGCTGCCATAAAGCGGTCAAGTTCAGCGATAAGGCGCGCTTTCTCCTCGGCGCTCAAGAAGCTTGCTTCAAAGGCGTTCCTGGCAAGCGTGTAGAGATCATGCCGGGTGAGTCGCAGCGCCTGTTGTGAAGCGAGGAGGTTCTCGGTGAGGTAGCCGCCGAAGTAGGCAGGATCGTCGGAATTGACGGTGACGCACAATCCGAGGTCCAACAACGTCTTGAGATTATGATCCTCCAGTGACTTGAAGACGCAGAGCTTGACGTTTGAGAGGGGGCACACCGTAAGAGGAATTCTTTCTCTGATCAGTCGCTGAACCAGCGCGGGATCCTCAAGGCACCTGACGCCATGGTCGATTCGCGACACATGGAGCAGGTCAAGCGCCTGCCGGATATAGTCCGGGGGACCCTCTTCCCCCGCATGGGCAACGGTCAGATACCCTTCCGCCCTGGCCCGAGCAAACACCTCGACGAACTTATCGGGAGGATAATTCAGCTCCGACGAGTCTAATCCGACAGCCACAATCCAGTCTTTGAAGGGAAGCGAGGCCTCGAGGGTGTGCATTGCCGCCTCGTCACCCAAGTGGCGGAGGAAGCACATGATGAGCTTTGAAGAGATGCCGAATCTCGGGATGGCCTCTTCGAGGGCACGATGGATACCTGTAATGATCATCTCGAACAGGATGCCCCGATCCGTATGGGCCTGAGGATCAAAGAAGATTTCTGTATGTCGAATAGACTGTTGCGCCGCACGCTCAAGATAGGTCCAGGTCAGCTCAAAGAAGTCCCGCTCGGTCCGTAACGCCCGAGTCCCTTCGTAGTAGATATCCAGGAACGATTGAAGGCTGCGAAAGTGATACGCGTTGCGCAACTCCTCCACCGTGCGGAACCGAAGGAGGGTCCCGTTGCGTCCGGCCATCTCGCACAGCAGCTCGGGTTCCAGTGTGCCCTCGATGTGCACATGCAACTCAGCCTTCGGAAGATCACGAATGAATGGTCCCAGGTCGTCCGTCATCGTCATCTCGGCCTTCTGTGCAAGTTATACCCTCGTGATGTGTACCTACTCACCGACAGGATACACCACCTATCGCCCATGTCCATACCTTTCAATGAATGCTTGCCCGCTCCTGAATGTGGGCTTATAATTCGCGGCAAGCGCGACCCTCCGCGCGGGTAAAGCACGGCGCCTTTGCTGAAAATAAGGAGAGTCAGATGCCGACTGCCATTCCCGCCTCTCAGCTTGCCCAGATGGTGACCGA
Source organism: Candidatus Methylomirabilota bacterium (assembly GCA_003104975.1). Lineage (NCBI taxonomy): Bacteria > Methylomirabilota (SeqCode) > Candidatus Methylomirabilota bacterium. The sequence goes on along the minus strand of PQAM01000018.1, from coordinate 189,874 downwards.
CGCCCATGAACGGACCATTGAGCTGGTTCACGATCTGGCGGACACACAACTGACGGTCCCGCACACGGACGTCGTCAATCCGTTCCTCTGGGAACTCGGACATGCCGCCTTCTTCTACGATGTGTTTCTCCTGCGAATCCTCGGTTCGAGCAAGTTTCTACTGGAGGGTGCAGAGAATCTCTATGATTCGTTCAAGGTCGATCACTGCGACCGGTGGGCGCTGCCGCTCCCTGGTCGAGAGGCGACCGTGGCTTACAAAGCCCGGGTACTAGAGGCGGTGCTTGGCCGCCTCGATGCGCATCAACCCGACGCCGAGGAGACCTATCTGCATCTGCTCGCGGTCTTGCACGAGGATATGCATGGAGAGGCCTTCACCTATATGCGGCAGACCCTCGAATACCCCGTTCCGAAGCTCACGGCTGCCGAAGAGCTGTCGGGTGTTGGCGATATCGGTGGCGGGCCGTTGCCTGGGGACGCTGAGTTACCCGGGGGAATCTTTCAACTGGGCGCCACACCCGATCTCCCCTTTGTCTTTGACAATGAAAAATGGGCGCATCCGGTCCAGATGGCGTCATTCAGAATCGCCAAGGCCCCCGTTACCAACCACGAGTTCGCCGACTTCGTAAACGATCGAGGCTATTGTCGACGCGAGCTCTGGAGTCCCCAGGGATGGGTCTGGCGTACCAAGACAGGAGTACAGCACCCGCTCTATTGGTATCGCGGACAGAGCGGCTGGTTGCGGCGTCATTTCGATCTCTTTGTGCCGCTCGAACCGCACGCACCTGTTATCTACGTCAACTGGTATGAGGCGGAGGCCTACTGTCAGTGGGCGGGTCGGCGTCTTCCCACCGAGGCAGAATGGGAGATGGCCGCCGCCGCCGAGCCTACGCCGGACAGGACCGGTATCACCAACCGCAAGCGACGATACCCGTGGGGCGACGAACCCCCGATGCCCGAGCGCGCCAACCTGGATGCGCGGATGTTGGGCTGTGCGGATGTGGGCGCCTTCGCGGCCGGTGACAGCGCCTTTGGCTGCCGCCAGATGATCGGCAATGTCTGGGAGTGGACCGCGTCCCCCTTCTATCCGTTTCCCGGGTTCATCGTCGATTCCCCATACAAGGAATATTCGGCGCCCTGGTTCGGCTATCGCAAGGTCCTGAAAGGGGGGGCGTGGGCTAGCCGATCCCGCCTGGTCCGCAACACCTTTCGCAACTTTTTTCTCCCGGACCGGCGCGACGTATTTGCGGGATTCCGCACCTGCGCCCTATAAGACAGGGTGTAGGGTATGGGGTGGAGGGTGTAGGGTGCGGGCGGAGGCGTGCGACGTAAGGCGAGGGACGTAAGGGGTTCTCCCTCACGCCTCACGCCTCACGCCTTACGTCTTACGTCTGGTTGGGAGGGGATGCGGGATATGGACTTCACACTAACTCCGGAGCAGGAGGCAGTCCGCGAGGCGACGCGGCAGTTTTGTCGCCGAGAGATCGTGCCGCACCTGCGCGACTGGGAGCGGACCGAGCGGTTCCCGGCCGACATCATCCCCAAGATCGCCGCCCAGGGCCTGCTGGGACTGTGCATCCCTCGTCGCTATGGCGGGTTGGGTCTGGATTACGTCAGCCTCGGCATCGTCAGTGAAGAGTTGGAGCGGGCCGATACCGCCTTCCGCGTGCTGATTGCGGTCCACCTTGCGCTCAACTCACTGGCGATATTTCAGTGGGGCGATGAGACGCAGAAACAGCGCTATCTCGTCCCGCAGGCGCGGGGCGAGAAGCTGGCGGCCTTCGCCCTGACCGAGCCGGATGCCGGCAGCGATGTGACGGGCATTCGGGCGACAGCACGGCGCGACGGCCAATCCTACATCCTGAACGGCGAGAAGACCTGGATCAGCCTGGCTGATGTTGCTGACCACTTCCTGATCTTCGCCTATACCGACCGTTCGGCCGGAACGCGCGGCATCTCAGCGTTCGTCGTTGAGCGCGGCTTCGAGGGGGTCAGCAGCTCCAGCATCCACCACAAGCTGGGCGGGCGGATCGGCAACACCGGCAGCATCGCGCTGCAAGAGGCGCGGGTCCCCGCCGAGAATCGGATCGGCGCAGAGGGCGAGGGGCTCCGGATCGCCCTGAGCGCCTTGGACAACGGCCGCTATACGGTGGCAGCGGGGGCGGTCGGCCTGATAGAGGCATCGTTGGAGGCGAGCCTGACCTACGCCGGGCAACGTTCGACCTTCGGCCAGTTCATCGGCCGACACCAACTGATCCAGCAAAAGATCGCCCGGATGGTCGCGGGCCGCGACATCGGACGATTACTGTACTATCAGGTGGGCTGGCTGAAGAATCAAGGGATGCGATGCACCCGCGAGGTCAGCCTGGCCAAGTGGGTCAACTGCCGCAAGGCCTTCCAGGCCGCCGATGACGCGATCCAGATCCACGGGGCGTACGGCTACAGCGACGAGTTCCCCGTCGAACGCTACTTCCGCAATGCCCGCGGGTCGCTGATCTATGAGGGGACCGAAGAGATCCACCAGTTGATCCAGGCCGAGTACGCCCTGGGCTACCGGACCGACAAGCCTCTTGCCACACCCTTACCCCCGTACCCCTTTGCGGAGGACGCCTAGTGGCCGGCGCCCTGGACGGCATTCGCGTCCTCGACCTGTCGCGGCATCTGGCCGGCCCCTACTGCGGGATGATGCTCGGCGATCTGGGGGCAGAGGTCATCAAGATCGAGCGACCGGGCGTCGGTGATGAGTCGCGCCACTGGGGGCCGCCGTTTTTCGACGGTGAGTCGGCCTACTATCTCTGTTGCAACCGCAACAAGCAGAGCCTCACACTGAACTTCAAGCATGATCGCGGCCGTGCCATTGTCCGGGACCTTGCCGAACGCAGCGATGTGGTCATCGAGAACTTCCGCGTCGGCGTCCTGGACAAGCTCGGTCTCGGCTACGCCGACCTGAAGGCCGTGAATCCTCGCCTCGTCTACTGCTCCATTAGCGGCTTCGGCCACACCGGACCTGACTGCGACCTGGGCAGCTACGATTTTCTGATCCAGGCTCGTAGCGGGCTGATGTCGATTACCGGCGAACGGGACGGCGCACCCCTCAAGGTCGGGGTCGCCATTTCGGACGTGACCGCCGGCCTGTTCGCCTGCAACGCGATCCTGGCGGCGCTGTTGGCCCGCGAGCGAACAGGTGCAGGACAACATCTCGACATTGCGCTCTACGATTCGCAGGTCGCCTGCCTGGCAAATATCGCCAGCAACTACCTCTGTTCCGGTCAGATCCCCGAGCGTTGGGGCAACACACACAAGAGTATCGTCCCCTACGAGGCGTTCCAGGCGGCCGATGATTATCTGATCCTGGCTGTCGGCAACGACGACCAGTGGCGGCAGTTCTGTGTTGCAGCGGGCGTGACCGCCTGGGCCGAGGATCCGCGCTTTGCAACCAATCCGGCGCGCGTGGAGAATCGCGAGACCATTGTCCCGATGCTGCAGGCTCTGCTCCGCGGCAGGACGGTTGCCGAGTGGCTGCACCTGTGCGCGAAAGCCGATGTCCCGGCCGGACCGGTCAACACCATCGACAAGGTCTTCGTCGACCCGCAGGCCCTCGCGCGGGGAATGCTGGTCCAGATGCCCCATCCGGCGCTCGGAACCGTCCCGCTGGCCGGGACGCCGCTGAACCTCTCCGCGACACCGACGCAGATGCGTCTGCCGCCCCCGCTCCTGGGCGAGCACACCGACACAATCCTCACGACACTCCTCGGCCTGGACACCGACGCCATCGCCGACTTGCGCCGTGACGGAGTGGTGTGACCATTGGTGCAGCGGCGCGATAAATAGGGCGCGATGAATCGCGCCCCTACGGCGGTAACGGCCTAAACAGGTGATCCGTTCGTCGCCACAAACCCTATCGTAGGGGCGCAATTCATTGCGCCCTCGCAGACGGGATCAAATGACCATTGTGCATGCTGATTGGTGAGGAACAAGAGCCGCTCTTTACCCTGCGTTGGGGGCTAACATGACATACCCGCAACGTCCCAGGCGCTCCGTCCGCGTAAGAGGCTACGACTACAGTGCCCCGGGCGCGTATTTCGTCACGATGTGTGTCCACGAACACGCATCGTTGTTTGGCGAGATAGCGAATGCAGAAATGCGGTTGAACAGTGCCGGCCAGATGGCGTGGACGGCGTGGAATGAATTGCCTACCCGATTCTCGTGCGTATGTGTGGACGAGTTTATCGTCATGCCCAACCATATTCACGGGATCATCATCGTGGTAGGGGCGCAATTTATTGCGCCCTCGCAATGCATTGCGCCTGATCCCACGCCCGATCATGCGCATGCGGCCAGCGCGATAAATCAGGGCGCGATGAATCGCGCCCCTACGTTGGGACATGTTGTGCGTGCATATAAGGCAACATCGACTCGATTCATTCGGGCAGCTGTAGATCCGGGGTTTGGTTGGCAACGTAATTATTATGAACACATCATCCGCGACGAGACTTCGTTAAATCGCATCCGGGAATACATCCAAAATAACCCGGCGCGTTGGGCGGAGGATCCCGAAAACCCTGATGCTGTCAGGGCGCAATAAATCCCGTCCCCTACGTTCATGCGATTTTCTTCCTCGCTTGTTCCAGCCGTGATCCTTCGACGCCTCCATCGCTTCGCCGTTTAGCCCCTATCAGGAATTTCCTGCCGGTTATTCAGGGGTTTACCCGATAGCTGTCGTCGTCCCCTCTCGTGTAATGTGCACTGTAATATCGGTGCAGAGGCTGACCGACAGAGCACGACGCTGGTCGGTGGTCGTTTGACTGTGAACGCCTTCTCAGTCCTGACCCATTCCGGGACCAACCCATAGAACAGCGCAATCGACACAGAAACGCGTCCACTACAACACAAGGAGAAGAGACTATGGCCGGAGCGAAGGATCGCCTGTGGGGTATCATCCTTGCCGGAGGTGATGGGCAAAGACTTCGACCGTTCATCAGGTCGCATCTGGGCCTTGAGCGTCCGAAACAATACTGTGCGTTGCTCGGCACGCGCTCCATGCTGCGACACACGATCGCCCGAGCGGAACGGCTCATCCCCCATCACCGCCTTCTGACCGTGGTGACGCGCCACCACCTCGACTATGCTCGAGAGGATCTGCATGATCGTCACCCTGAAGCGGTCATCGTCCAGCCCTCGAACCGGGACACAGGCCCCGGTATCCTGCTTCCGCTTCTTCATGTCTATCAGCGGGACCCGGAGGCGGTGGTCGCCCTTTTGCCTTCCGACCACTTCATCTCTGAGGAAGACCGTTTCATGGCGTCCGTCGAGGCCGCCGCCTCCTTCGCAGCCGCGTATCCGATCCGCCCCATCCTCCTTGGGGTGGAGCCTGATCGGCCCGAAACTCAATACGGCTGGATCGAGGCCGGTGACGTGATCGGGGAGCGCGGGGGGAATGCGCTGTATGTGGTCAAGCGATTTTTGGAGAAGCCCGATCTCGCCACCGCTCAATCCCTTTATCTGAATGGCTGCCTGTGGAATACCCTGGTCTTGGTGGGAAGGGCGTCCATGCTGTTGCAGCTTTTCAAGGAACTCACGCCGGAGCTGTATACCCCATTCGAGCGACTCCGCCCGGTGCTGGGATCCTCTCAAGCGCAAGAGGGAAGAGCCGTGGAGGCACTCTACGCGGGTCTCCCTTCGGTGAATTTCTCGCGGACGATACTGGCCCGCAGCCCTTCCTGCCTTGGGGTCATCCGGGCCAAAGGGATCTATTGGAGCGATTGGGGAAGTCCTCGGCAGGTCAAGTCCGACCTGGATCGCCTTAGCGGGATGGTACCTGCACGCAGCGGGGCTTGCGGCTGGCCTCTCATGCAGGGCACTCAGGCACAGGTGGTCTCTCAGGCCTGTTAGCAAAGGATCCGGGGATACCGTCGTGGCATTTTCAGGCACCGGCCGGCGAGACGGGCATCCATATCACAGTCGAAGTCGGGTCCGCTGCACGGACCCAACGGACGGCCCGGGGGACCTCCTCGCTCGCCCCGGGGCCGTCGCCTCTTCGAAAGGAATGACGATGGAGATTGTCGCGACGCGGACCGGCGGGTACGCCGGGCTGAGCCAGCAGATCCCCACCCTCAAGCGCCCCGGACAGGCGGGGTTGATACCGCAAATCACCGTACTGATTGCTGATGATCATGCGCTCTTTCGACAAGGCCTTGCGATGCTCTTAGCTCAGGACGACGCCGTCCAGGTGGTTGGGGAAGCGGCAGATGGTTTCCAGACCATCAGCATAGCGGAAACCCTGCAGCCGAATATCCTGTTGCTGGACATCGGAATGCCGGGACTTGGCGGCGTCGAAGCACTTTCACTGATCCGTAAGAGAGCTCCTCGGACACGCGTGTTGATCCTCTGCGACTCGCCGGACGATGAGTCCATAATCCAAACCCTGCAACTGGGCGCCAAAGGATATTTGTCGAAAACCCTCGTCCATCAGGATCTTGTCAGGGCCATCCGGACTACCCATAGTAACGGGGAGATCTGGGCAGAGCGCAAAATTCTTACGCAGGTACTGGAAAGCTTGCGCTTGAAAGTGCACGGGATGGGGGCCTCCCTTCAGGAGGCGCAAGAGAGCCTAACGGCTCGTGAGCGGGATGTCGTTCAGTGGGTCCTACAGGGGATGACGAACAAAGAGATTGCCGTTCAGCTTGGGATCGCCGACAAGACCGTCAAGACACATCTGAGCAATATTTTTAACAAGTTGAAGATCAGCCGGCGGCTCCAACTTGTCCTCAACCGGGTTGTGGAATAGCCGGATCGCCCGCTCCGCTGGTCTGCCAACCCCCTTTTCACGCCTTCTACCCCTCGTGGGTCGATTGATGAGGCGTTAGCCTTCAGTCCGCGCTACACTCGCTTTGACTGATTCGGTGATCGTGACCATCCATGCGCATGCACGTGACGCGGTGAAGCAGGGCGCGGTGAATCGCGCCCCTACAGATCAGGGATTTCCTGCCTGCCATTCAGGGATTTACCCGATAGCTATCGTGAGACGCGGTGGCCTACATTAAGAGCAATTACTTTGGGGGTAGTTGACCCACTTCCCACATGTCGTCGTACCCCCAAACGCAGCACCTTTTTTGGTCATGCCGATCTCCAACCCTCGGTGCTAAAACAAAATGTAGCGTCTACCAACCAAAGGAGAAGTGGCCATGTCTGGAGCGACAGATCGTCTATGGGGCATCATTCTCGCCGGGGGTGACGGGCAAAGACTTCGACCGTTCATCAGGTCGCATCTGGGCCTTGAGCGTCCGAAACAGTACTGTGCGTTGCTCGGCACGCGCTCCATGCTGCGGCACACGATCGCCCGAGCGGAACGGCTCATCCCGCATGACCGCCTTCTGACCGTGGTCACCCGCCACCACCTCGACTATGCTCGACAGGAGCTTCATGATCGTCACCCTGAAACGGTCATCGTTCAGCCTATGAACCGGGATACCGGCCCCGGCATCCTTTTGCCGCTTCTCCACATCTATCAGCGGGACCCGGAGGCGGTGGTCGCCCTTTTGCCCTCCGATCACTTCATCTCCGAGGAAGATCGTTTCATGGCGTCCGTCGAGGCCGCCGCCTCCTTCGCGGCTGCATATCCGGTCCGCCCCATCCTCCTTGGGGTTGAGCCTGATCGGTCTGAAACTCAATACGGTTGGATCGAGGCCGGTGAGGTGATTGGGCAACGCGGGGAAAGGGAACTGCATCTGGTCAAGCGGTTCTGGGAGAAGCCGGACCTCCAGACGGCTAATAGTCTCTACCTGAACGGGTGCTTATGGAATACGATGGTCCTTGTCGGCCAGGCGGGAGCCCTTCTGTCGCTTTTTGTCACGCTAACGCCCAGGCTCTTTGTTGCTCTGTATCGACTCTGTTCCAGTTGTGATCGATCCCGGCATGCCGAGGTCCTGGAGGAGGTCTACAGCACCCTACCCTCCGTCAACTTCTCCCAAGCGATCTTGGCGCGTTGCTCGCAGCGCCTTGGCGTTTTGCCGGTCAAGGGGATCTATTGGAACGATTGGGGCAACCCGGAGCAGGTCCGGCAGGACATCGCTCGGTTTGGTTCCCGGCGGGGGACTTGGCGCCTCACCGAGCGGGAACTGGCCCCGGAAGAGATATCGGTTACACACACTGAGGCGACACGCGGCCTGGCCGATGGGAAGGAGGAGAAAGAAGATGAGTTGATCGCACATGCTGGAGCAAGGTAAAGGGCGGTGAAAAGTACAAGCCGGGCCTTCCGGCGAAATTGAACGGAAGGCCTTGAAAGGGGAGACGATGATGAAGGAGAAAGAGCTGACCGGAAACGGATATCCTACCGTACCCATCACGCTGCCGACCCCCACCATCGAGTATCGAACCCACCGGAAGAGTCTGAAGGTCACCGTGGAGCCCGGCATGCCGGTGAAACCGGCTCCGATCCCGATCCCGATCCCGGTGGTGATAGGTTCGCGGGTCCTGATGTGGAAGCAGGATCCGTCGGTTGCCGAAATCGGCATCCGCAGGGCCTATCTCCCCGGGCAGGTGCTCACGGGGCCGAAAGACGCCCGCATCAGCCATGGGACCCCGGGCATTGCGTCGGTCACGCCGAACGCGTTCGGGGACTTCGTCCACACGCCCGGCACAGACGCTTTCGATGCGGTCCATACTTTCGCCGTCGTCCGTCAGACGCTCACCATGTACCAGCGGTGCCGGGCTGTCGGCGGGGCGCCTTCCCCACTGCCGTGGCAGTGGAATAGCGCTACCAATACCGATCCGCTCAACGTCTTTCCGCATGGTCTCCCTGACACCATGAACGCCTTTTACAGCCGAAATGCGAAGGCGCTCAAGTTCGGCGACTTCATCCCCAACGGTACTCCTCCGCCATCACGGGTCTTTACCTGCCGCTCGCTGGACATTGTGGCCCACGAAACCGGCCATGCCATTCTGGATGGACTCAAGCCCGGGTGGCTCGGGATTGGGAATCCCCCACAGACGGGAGGTCTGCATGAGTCGTTCGGGGATCTGACCGCTATCTTCCTCGCCCTCTCCCAGATCGATCAGGTAGAGGCGATCATCGCCCAGACCAAGGCCAACCTGCACGATAAGACCTTCCTGGCCGATCTGGCGGAGCAGTTCGGCTTGGCGCTGGGCCGACCCAACGGCCTGCGCAACGCCGACAACGACCTGAAGCTGAGTCAGGTGGGGACCGAGGTACATGCGATCTCGCAGGTCTTTACCGGCGCCATCTACGACATTTTCGCCGACATCTTCGCCTTCGAGCGAAAGAGCGCGGTCAAGGACGATGCCGCGGTCCTGTACGAGGTCGGCCAGTACGTCTGCAGCCTGGTGCTTCGCGCGCTCATTGCGGCGCCCGCCACCGCCGCCACCTTTGCGAATGTCGCGAACCAGATGCTCAGCATCGCCCTGGCAGACGGCAAGCCGGTGCAGTATCGTAACTTCATCCGAAACCGCTTTACGGTTCGGGAGGTGGTGGTCTCGCCGACACCGTTACAGGCGGACCACGACGCGACGCGCGAGTTGGAGCCCGCCATGCAGGATGCGCCGGGCGCGATGCAGAATCGGAGCACCTGCTGTGGCACGATGAATCTCGCCGAATTTTGCGGAGGCGAGGAGGCGCTGCAGGTGGAGGTTGAAGAGCTGAAGCGCGCCCTCGCCGGTAGCCCGGCGCGCGCCCGTGCTACAGCCAAAGTCTGATACGATTCCCGCTGGACGGCCCGGGGACACCTCCTCCCCCCCGGGCCGTCCCCTCTTTGAAAGGGACGGCGGTGGAGATTGTCGTGAAGCGCATCGGCGGGTACGCCGGCCTGAGCCAGGAGATTGCCGCCTTCAGTACCACGCGGCTGGACGCGGCGGTGGCACAACAGGTTGAGCAGTTAGTGAACAATATTCGTTTCTTCGACCTGCCGGCCTTTGTCTCCGGGGGCGTTGTCGGCGCCGATCTGTTCCAATACGAGATCACCATTACCGAAGGCGAGCGACAGCATACGGTAACCTTCGTCGATGAAGAGACGCCGGAGACGAGGCCGCTTCGTCGGCTCGTCGAGGCGTTCATCCGGGCAGGGCGCTAGGGCCTCATTGCAATAATACCTGTACCGTCATTCCCGCAGTCCTTAAGCGGGAATCCAGAATCGCGCTATTCCCTGGATTCCGGCTCGCGCCCGCCGTGCGGGCTTGGCCGGAATGACGTCCAGAAATTTGTATGAATTTTCTATAAACGACATTGGGACGGCTTGTGGTATCCTACAGCGCATGATCGCTTCTCGGCGTACCACAATCGCTCTGTGCCGACATTCATTCAAAGGGGAGAGCGCGATGAGACGGATATGGATTGTGGTCATGGGTCTTGGCCTGCTGGCTGCTCAGGCGAGCGCCGAGGAGGCGCCGGTCCTCAAGACCGAAAAGGACAAAATGAGCTACGGCATTGGAGCTGAGGCAGGCAGAAACTTCAAGCGGCTGGGGGTCGAGGTCGACACGGACCTCCTGGTAAGGGGCTTGCGGGACGCCCTTTCGGGCGAAAAGTTGCTCATGACCGATGAGGAGGTCCGGGCCACCATGACCGCGTACCAGGCTGAGGCTCGGCAGAAGCAGGCGCAGGCGGCGCGGCTGGCGGCCGAGAACAACAAGAAGGCAGGAGAGGCCTTCCTGGCAGATAACAAGGCGAAGGAGGGCGTCGTCACTCTGCCGAGCGGGCTCCAATACAAGATCCTCAAGAAGGGCGACGGCAAAACGCCGGCGGATGCCGATACAGTCGAGTGTAACTACCGGGGCACGCTCATCAATGGGACCGAGTTCGACAGCTCCTATCGCCGCGGACAACCTGCAACCTTCAAGGTCACCGGGGTCATCCCCGGTTGGAGGGAAGCGCTGAAGCTGATGCCGGTAGGCTCTAAGTGGCAGATCTTCATTCCCCCTCAGCTTGCGTACGGAGAGCGGGGAGCGGGCCGCGATATCGGACCAAACGCGACCCTCATCTTTGAGGTGGAGCTGCTGGCCATCAAGTGATCGGTGGCGGTCCTCGCCACCTCTCCGCGTGCCGGGCAACGGGGATTGCCGAGGTCTATTGCCTTAGGCGCTCCTGTATCTTTCCCTTTTTACCGATGACGTATCTCGCCTAGACCCGCCTCATCCATAGCCGGTCGTGCACGGTTATTTCCCCAACTCATTGTTTTCCTTGCAAACATAGGACACTGTCCTTTATCATTGTCGAGTTAGCTTTCAAAACTGTGCGAAGTGTTCGGATAGGGAGGTGCAGATCACGTCAACACCCGGCCGTGGAACTGCGCTGCACATCACCATTCCCCTGGGTACATAATAATAAAAAAATGTCGATTCAGGTGCTGCTTGCCGATGATCACCCGATTGTGCGCGAGGGGTTCAGGGCCCTCCTGACGCAAGAAGGGTTCCGGGTGGTCGGTGAAGCCTCAGACGGTCACGAGGCGGTACGGCTGGCTCGGGCACTTCGTCCCGATGTGGCAGTGCTCGACCTGTCCATGCCGTTATTGAACGGCCTGGAGGCCGCCAAGGCGATCCTTCAGACCTCGCCTGGGACGCGTACGATCTTGGTCACCATGTACACCGAGGATTGCTATGTTCTTGAGGCCATGCGGGTCGGCGTCCGGGGTTACGTCGTGAAGCAACAGGCAGTGAAGGACTTGGTGGCGGCGATCCGAGAAGTGGCGGGCGGCGCGATCTACCTGAGCCCAAGCATCTCTCGAGCGGTCGTGCAAGCCTATCTGGACAAAACCGATCTGCCGCCTGATCCCCTGTCCTCGCGGGAGCGGCAGGTTCTCCAACTCGTGGCCGAAGGGAAGACGACGAAGGAGATCGCCCAACTCTTAGGGATCAGCGTCAAGACCGCCGAATCCCATCGCACCCACATTATGGAGAAACTGGATATCCATGAGACGGCCGGCCTTGTCCGTTATGCGATCCGCCGAGGCTTGATTCAGCCCTGACCGGCCTGCCGCCGGGCAGCTCTGCGGCCTTGGACATTGCGCGACGTGTCTTTTCAGGGATTTCCTCCTCCTCTTTCGGGGTATTACCTGATTACCTGTCTCATGGACAGGGAGGAGAATGCGTTTGTAGCTGACGTAGATCCATCATCAGGGAGGACGTAATCCCAAAGGAGGCACCGTGGCCGCCGATATCCAGACACGAGTCAACCGAATGCCGATCGCAACCCTGATTGTCGATGATGATCGCCCGTTTCGACAGGCCGTAAGGCAGCTCTTGGAGCAAGCATCGGAGGTCAGTGTGGTCGGGGAGGCCACAGACGGCGAAGAGGCCGTCCGACTGGCGCAGGAGCTTCGGCCTGATGTGGTGCTCATGGACATCACCATGCCACGTTTGGGTGGACTCGAGGCTACCAGACGGATCAAAGCCGAGCGGCCGGAGATGAAGATTATCGTCCTGACGGTGCATCAGGAAGAAGTTTACCGCACGACGGCGCGTGAATGCGGAGCCGACGCGTTTCTGACCAAGAAGACGGTAGGATCCCAACTCCTCCCCACCATCTTCGGCTTCTAGTTTTCGTCGGTACATCTCCTGCCCTTCTGCGTCATTGCGAGGGAGCGTAGCGCCCGAAGCAATCTCACCGGTTTTTCCGGTATCAAGTACGATGAGATTGCCGCGCTCCCGTTGGTCGCTCGCAATGACGTATCCCACGCCCTATTCTGTGAGTTGCCTTTCCCGCGGGTCAAGTACGTAGTATCTTATTAGTAGTGGAACCGTTGTAGACAACGCGCTATCCCTTACCACGAGCGGAGATCAGGTGGTGTGATGCGTTCAGTTGCCTTGCCGACCCGATGGGCCACACAGATCGAGCGCACAGTCAAGACCATTACTGCCGGTCTCGCGAGTCTGCGGGTTCGCATCCTGCTGCTCGTTCTCCTGGCACTCATCCCCGCCTTCGGGATGCTGCTGTATATCGCCATGGAACGACGAAGCCATGAGACCGCTCAGATCCAGGCCGACGCCCTATCATTGGTTCGACTCGCCTCTACCAGACAAGAACGATTGATTGAGGGGGCGCGGGAACTGCTGGCTCGCCTGGCTCAAACTTCTGCCGTACGCCAAGGTGATACGATGACGTGTAATGCGCTCCTTCGCACCCTTAGGAGAAAGTACCCTCAGTATGCCGGTCTGGGCGCGGCCGGGCCGAATGGCGAGGTCTTTTGCAGCGCCATACCGGTTCGTAGTCCGATCAATGTCGGAGACCGTCCCTTTTTCCAGCGCGCCGTCCGAAGCCGCAACTTTGCCGTCGGCGACTACCGGATTGACCCGTCCGGCAGTCGCACGATTCTCACCTTTGCGTACCCTGTGTTGGATGGCGCCGGTCGGCTGGCGGCGTTGGTGTTCGCCGATCTTGATCTGACCTGGATTAGTGACGTTGTGGCTGAAGCCCGCCTGCCTGAGGACAGTGTGGTGACGGTGGTTGATCACAACGGCACCATCCTGGCCCGCGACCACGACCCTAAGCCATGGGTTGGAAAGTCTGTCGCCGCGGTCCCGATCTATCAGGCTATGCTGAAGCAATCACGGGAGGGGACAGCTCAGGGGCGCGGGCTGGACGGTATCAAGAGCCTGTTCGCATTCAAGCCGTTGCTGAGCTCTTCAGAGTCGGGAAACGTCTATGTGGGTGTCGAGATCCCTACGGCCGTCGCCTTTGCCAAATCCAACCGCATGCTGACGTACGACCTGGCGCGGCTCCTGCTGGTGGCCGCCCTGACCGTCATGGCGGCCTGGGTCGGCACCGGTGTCTTTTTCCTGCGCCGCGTCCAGGCCCTGATGGCGACGACGGATCGCCTGCGGGGGGGCGACCTGAGCGCTCGTACCGGCCTGTCATACGGGCCGGGGGAGTTGGGTCATCTCGCGAAGGCCTTCGATGAGATGGCGGCGGCGTTGCAGCAGCGGCAGACCGACGCGGAGCGGGCCGCTGAAGTCATGAGGAAGCTGTGGAGTGCTGTAGAGCAGACCGCCGACAGTGTGATCATCACCAATCGAGAGGGCATCATCGAGTATGTCAACCCCGCCTTCGAACGGGAGACCGGTTACAGGCTTGACGAGGTGATCGGCCGGACGCCGGGGATCCTGAAGTCGGGGCAGCACGGCAAGCCGTTCTATGCGCAGATGTGGGAGGCGATTCTTGCCGGAGAGGTATTTCGCGCCGTCTTCATCAACCGAAAAAAGGATGGGACGATCTATTACGAAGACAAGAACATCGCGCCGCTCAGGGATCATGAGAGGAACATCACCCACTTCGTGTCGGTGGGGCGCGATATCACCGAACGCCAGCGCGTCGAGACCGCTCTGCGCCACTTGAACGAGACGTTGGAGCAGGAGTCGAGACGGATCGCCCACGCACTCCATGACGAAGCGGGGCAGCTCCTGGCTGCCGTCGATATTGCGCTGGACGAGTTCGCTCACGAACTGCCGCCGCCGGCCCAGCCGCACCTCCAGGAGGTTAAGGCGCTTCTGGACCAGATCGAGGCGCAACTCCGGCACGTGTCCCACGAGCTTCGCCCCACGGTCCTGGACGACCTGGGATTGGTACCGGCCCTGGAATTCCTGGCCGAAGGGGTCTCGGCGCGGACGGGCCTTTCGATCACCGTGGAGGGACCGACCACCGGTCGCCTGCCGCTTGCCATCGAAACAGCCCTCTATCGGACCGTTCAGGAGGCCCTCACGAACGTGACGAAACACGCCCAGGCCAAGAGCGTATCGGTTCAGGTCAAGCGGGAAAACCGGCGGCTTCGTTGCACCATCCGGGACGACGGGATCGGCTTTGACGCGTCTGCCGTCCAGACTCGAAAGGGCGAGCGGGGTCTCGGATTAATCGGGATCCGTGAGCGGCTTGACGCCTTGGGTGGTAGGCTGCAGATCACCTCGGCCCCTGGCCGGGGGACGGAACTGGCCATTACCGTCCCGCTGGAGGCATAAGATGGATATCCGGGTGTTGCTGGCCGACGACCATTTGATCGTTCGTCAAGGGTGCAAGGCCCTCCTGGAGCGGGAAGGGTTCGAGGTTGTCGGGGAGGCTTCGGACGGCCACGAGGCGGTCCGGCTCTCCCGGACGCTTCAGCCGGATGTCGCGGTGCTGGACCTGGCGATGCCGCTTATGAACGGCCTGGAAGCCTCTCAGGAGATAGTACACGTTTCTCCCAGGACAAAGAGTGTCCTGCTCACGATGTACACGGACGATCATTACGTCATCCAGGCCCTTCGGGCCGGTATTCAGGGATATGTCGTCAAGACCCAGGCGACGACGGATCTGGTTCAGGCGATCCATGAGGTGACCAAGGGCGCGATCTATCTGAGTCCCACCATCTCCCGGGCGGTCGTCGACGCCTATCTGGCGAAGACCGAACTACCCCCCGATCCTCTGACCCCCCGGGAACGACAGGTCCTGCAACTGGTCGCCGAGGGGAAGACGGCGAAGGAGATGGCCGAGTTCCTCGGGATCAGTGTCAAGACCGTCGAGTCCCATCGAACCCGGATCAAGGAGAAGCTCCATATCCACGATACTGCCGGGTTGGTCCGTTACGCCATTCGCCAAGGCGTGATCCAGCCTTAAAGCAGACCACCGTGTGAGCGGAGCCGCGCCCTCTCTTGTAGGGTTTTTCCTCACCCTCTTTGCGCATTTACTCCAATCGCCTTACCGGAATTCCGCTGATAGCCCCGCCCCGCCCCACGCACTATCTTGACTGTGAAAGGAGACTGCTTGGAAAGGGCCGTGCGCTTCACTGTTCCGCCGCAAAGGATGATGCCAATGACTGCCCTGATTGTGGACGATGATCGCGCGTTTCGCAGGGTCGTGAGACGACTCCTGGAACGAGCGGGCGATATCAGTGTCGTGGGAGAAGCTGACGACGGCGAAGAGGCCGTTGAGTTGACGCGGCAGTTTCAGCCGGATGTGGTCCTGATGGACGCCGCCATGCCTCGTGTCGATGGATTTGAGGCGACGCGACGCATCAAGGCGGAACGGCCCCAGACAAAGATCATTATCCTCACGGTTCATGAGGAAGGTGTGTACCGTCGGGCTGCCAAGGGCAGCGGAGCGGATGACTTTCTCATCAAGAAGACCCTCGCCACCAAGCTGCTGCCCGCCATCGTCGAGCAGTAGTGTTGTGGAGCCGGACTATGGGACGACAGAAGATATTCGGGATCTTGGAGGGCGGCGGCGTTCGAGGGGTCGCCCATGCCGGCGCTTATGAAGCCGTGACCCGAGCAGCCCGGTTCGAATTCGCCGGGATTGCCGGAACATCGGCCGGCTCGATTGTGGCCGCCCTGATCGCGGCCGGTGCGACTCCGGAGTTTGTCAAGCGGTTGCTGCTCTCAACCGACTTTCGAGAATTTCTGGATCCTGAATGTCGCGACGTGAATATCGCGAACGCGAGGGCGCTCGTGGAGGAATTGCTCAATGAAAGCCTGCTGGGTCGCGCGATGACCATCACGTCGGCGCTCTTCTCCAACGATGCGCTGATCACCAGGCTATTTTCCGGCAACGGGATCCATTCCGGCGCGCCTTTTGTGGCATGGTTCAAACGAGCGCTGCAAGACTGTTGCGGCGAAGCGGAGTTGCGCTTCAGAGATGTCGCGGGCAAAAACCTGAAGATCATCGCCACCAACCTGACCACGCGATCACTGACCGTTTTCAGCTCGGAACTCACGCCGGGGCTCGCGTTGTGGGAGGCTGTTCGGGCCTCAATCAGCATTCCTTTTTTCTTCAAGCCGTTGAAGATCGGCACGGGACTGTTTGTGGACGGCGGCTTGCTGAGCAATTTCCCGGTATGGGTGTTTGAACATGAGAGACACGCGTCCCCGTCCACCCCTATCGTGGGATTTCGGTTGCACGAGCCCACTCCGCAACCCCGGGAGCCGGTGACGTTTGTCGATTTCGTCACGTCGTTTTGGGAAACGTGTTGGAACACCACGAAAGACGGGAGTACCCGGAACGGGAACGGCGCCCTTCCGGCGTTCCTTACGATCGATCTTCTCACCGATGGGTTGGACTGGCTGGCATTCGATATCGACGCGAACAAAAAACAGCAGATTTACGACGAGGCGGTCCGTATCACCGCAGAGGCGCTCACCCGAGAGTTGTGGCCCGTCGCCGAGGCCTCGAAACCCAAAGGGATCCTCGCGCGGATCGCCGGGGAGATGCTCGCCGTATTACGGGTGAACGGGCGGTACCGGACTCGGAATTGCCGGTACAGTGCAGTAGCAAAGTAATAGCATGGCGCCGGGCTCCTGCCACTGCGCTCCGGCGATCTCCGCGGTCTGTGCTTGATCTTCTTGCTGTTGGGCCAGTTGTTCAAGCTGCTCCCGCACCTCGTCGATTGACCGGGTGGTGCGCAGGACGTGAGCAGCCAAGGTCCACGGTATGGGCCAACTTCTTCCGATCCCTAACATGGCGGGTCCTCCGATTCTAAGTATGCCGTCGTGTGGTGTAACGATAATCCCCTCACAGCCTTTACTCACAAAATAGAACGCGATTTGAAAGACAAAAATCGGTGAACGTCTGATTTTTGCGTCAGACTATGGTCAGGTCCCATGTCGGCGGATCGCCTACACAACGAGGCGGGAGGCGGAAAGCGTGAGGCGTGTGAGGCGCGTCGCGTGAAAGCCTATCCCTTCACCCCTTACGCCTCACGTTTCACGTCTTACGGCTATCCCCCCGATACGAGGCGTCCAGCAGCTCGATGGGGTGCATGACCCGGATCGCGAGCCCTCGCTCTCTCAGGCCCTTTTGGATCTGGAGGGTACAACCGGGGTTGCCGCTGACTACCAGATCAGCCCCCGTCGCTTTGATCCGTTCGAGCTTGCGATCCAGCAACTGTTGCGCCGGCTCGGGGTGGAGCAGATTGTAAATCCCGGCACTGCCGCAGCAGAAGTCGGACTCTTGCAGCTCGACCAACCGGAGGCCGGGGATCGCCTTCAGAATCGCCCTTGGTGCCTCCCGAACCCTCTGGCCGTGCGCCAGGTGGCAGGCATCGTGACAGGTGACGGTGAGGCTCAGCCGCTGGAGGGCGCCACGTAGCGGGGCTTCTGCAAGAAACTCAGAGACATCCCGCACTTTTTGGCTGAAGGCCTTGGCCCTCGCGGCGTAGGTTGGATCGGTATGGAGTAGTTCCCAATATTCCTTCATGGCCGAGCCGCACCCGGCCGCATTGACTACAACATGATCCGCGTTGGCCTGCTCGAAACAGTCGATGGTCCGCCTCGCCAGCGCCTTCCCTCGCTCCCGCTCCCCTTCGTGAATCAGGAGCGAGCCGCAGCAGCCTTGATCTCTCGGCGCGATGACGTCGTAGCCGTTCTCGCTTAAGACCCGAGCTGTGGCGGCATTCGCGTGGGCGAAGAAGAACTGTTGAACGCAGCCGAGCAGAAGCCCCACCCGTCCCCGCCTCTGGCCTTTCGCCGGTGTGATCTCCGGTAGCTCGCTCACGCGAGGATCGTGGAGGTCAGGGAGCAGCGCCTCCATCCGGCCCAGGCGACCCAGGCGGCGCAACAGCCCCCATCCCCGGATGAGCCGCTGCAGGCCGGACCGCTGATAGACACAGAGGAGCCTGGTCAGCGCCCGCAGGCGGCCGAGATCGGTAAAGGTGTGCAACAGCAGATCGCGAAACCACCGCTCGACAGGGGGATACTGATAACGCCGCTTAAGCTGGCCCCTGGCCGCCTCCATCAAAAAGCCGAACTGCACGCCGGAGGGGCAGGCCGTCTCGCAGGCCCGGCAGAGGAGACACAGATCCATGTGCCTGGCGAAGCTGTCGGAGAGGTCGATCTTCCCTTCCGAAGCGCTCCGGATGAGGTACAGCCGCCCCCGCGGGCTGTCCATCTCGTTGCCGAGGACCAGATAGGTGGGGCAGGTGGGCAGGCAGAATCCGCAATGGATGCAGTCGAGAACAAGTTCGGGATCGGGCGGATCGAGCTGATCGAAGGCCCGTAAGACGATCTTCTCTGTCGGTTGGCTCACCATCCCTGGAATACTACAGCTTTGACGTCTCCCGGCCAAGACACATTTTGTGTCTTGGCTTCGAAAGTCCCCCGTGTGGGTCATTGCGAGGGAGCGTAGCGACCGAAGCAATCTCACAGTCGTTCGGGGCAACGACCGTGAGATTGCCGCGCTCCCGTTGGTCGCTCGCAATGACGACGGAGCGGAGGTGATCTGGCCTCTGACGTTCATGCCCCATGGGCGCGCAGCCGGCGCATGGGGTATTGCTGAGACAGAACAGGCGCAAGGAATAGCGAAGGCCGGGAACACTCCCGGCCTTCGCTGAGTTCACGACCTGCTCTTATTGAAGAATCTGTCCGCGAATCTCTCCGGATGGGAAGAGGACGTTATGAACATTGGCATAGGTGAGGCCGGAGCGCATCGCCCGTACCAGTGCGGCAAAGTCCCCCGCTGCAATTCCCTGGACGGCGAGGACGTCACTCGCGACGATCGTTCCGTTCAGGAACGCCCCTGACGCCGGACAGGCCGGGGCCGTACCCTGTCCGCACAGAGGGGCTATCACGCCTCCGGTCACACCCGGCGCGCCCAGGTGAATATGGGCGACGGTGGCAGGCGACTGCAGATCGAAGTAGACCAAGGTATAGTTTATTGCGTTCTCAGCATCGTTGAGAGTGGCAAAGAGGAAACCCGTTCCGTTTGTGGAGATGGTGGAGGGGTTCGTCTCCTGGCCTCCGTTCAGGTGAGCGCCGAAATTCTCCGCCGCCATCGCCGGTCCTGCAGTGGAGAGCAGGGTTCCCAAAGCCAGTGCAATGACCCCTGAGTACATTCTACTCTGCCGCATTGTCGTCCCTCCTTGCTGTCGGGCGAGTGTCTCGCGCGACGGTTACAGTAGAAAGGTACAGCCCTCCTCTTACGAATAATAGTATGCCCCCCAAGACAGAATCGGTCTATAGGGTGTTTCCCCGACTGCCACCTGTGTCGCACCCAGGGGAAGACAAACCGCACTAAAAAGCGCCACCCTGCTTGCCCTATTTTTTTCGATGCGGCGTCACCATCACCGTCACTGCAGCGTAATTAATAATGGATCGTAGCTGGTCCGTCGTCAGAGTTGCGCCGGCATATTGGTGACCTTGGCCCCATGTTAAATTCATGATATAGAGACCTTTTCTGGGCGAAGGGGAAGTGTCGATGAACAGGACAGTGGCAGCGGTATCGGTATTCTTGGTTCTTGGGGTTGTACATCCGGTCTGGGCGCGGGAGTGGCCCGCAAATCCAGCGCGCCTGAGCTTGCTTGAAGGGCAGGTCGCCGTCCTGATGGCCGGGGCATCCGAAGGGGTAGCCGCTACCTCCAACCTGCCCCTGGGACCCGGAGACCGCGTCTGGATAACAGGCCCTGGCAGGGTCGAGATTCAACTTCCGGCGGGTAACCTCGTGCGCCTTGGGGACGACACGAGCCTCGAGCCCGGCGCGTTCCCGTTTGCCGCCGCCGGGGCGGCGCCGACCCGGCTCGAGCGCGGGATGGCGACCTTTTATATCAGGCGGCAGCCGCCTGAGCCCACCGTCTTTCAGGTGGAGCTGCCGCAAGCCACCATTCGAACCTCTATCCCTTCGACCTTCCGCACCAATCTCTACCCCGACGGCTCCGCCCAGGTCTCGGTCTACGCCGGAGAGGTGGTGATCCAGACCCCCGAGGGGAGGGCCGAGGTCCGAAACCGCCAGACGCTGCGGGTGGGCCCCGACCGGCGCTTTCAATTATACGCGCTTGCGCCATGGGACGAGTTCGATCGCTGGAACGACCTGCGGGACATCCAGCTATCGCGTACGACCCCGGCCTCTTACCTCCCGACGGAGTTGACCCCATATGCCTCTGATTTCGTGGCCTATGGCCACTGGGTCCCGGTTCCTCCGTACGGCTACGGCTGGGCTCCTATTGTAGAGGCGGGCTGGTCGCCGTTCCGACACGGACAGTGGATCACGTGGCGGGACGAGCTGGTATGGCTCTCCTTCGAGCCCTGGGGCTGGGTGCCGTATCATTACGGCCGGTGGCTCTTCTACCCTGCGGTCGGGTGGGTCTGGATCCCGCCCGGACCTGAGTTGGTGGTCTGGAACCCAGGGGCGGTGGCCTGGATTACCGGCCCCGAGTTTGTTGCCTGGATCCCGCTGGCGCCCGGGGAGATCTTTTTCGGTGTCCGGGATTTCGGCCCTGCAAGTGTGAACATCACCGAGGTTCACGTGACCAATGTTCACGTGACCAATGTCTTCGTCAACACCAGGGTCACGAATGCCGTCGTCGTCGTCCACAAAGACACGTTTGTGGCGGCTGGGCGGGCCCCCGCCTCGTTCAGCCCGCCAAAGGATGTCTTTGCCGCCGGCGGTCGCCGGGCGATCGGACCGCCACCGCTCCGGCCGGCAGCCCTCGTGTTGCGCCACGTCCCATCCGGGTCTGGGGCCCGGCAGGGGACGCCGCAACTGTCTACGCCTGGGCGAAGGGCCCTCGATCCGGGCAGACCTGCATCGCCGACCGTTCGAGGCGTTGAGAGGAGTGGGGCTCGCGGTGGGCCTTTCGTGAGCCCTGTCGAAAGGCCTGTCGTGCGTCCTGCCGAACGGCCGCCGGTTGCCGCAGGCATGCGGCCGGTCCCTCGCCAGGAGGTTCACCAGCGCAGGATCACGCCGGAAATCCGGTTGGGGTCGCCCCCGCCCCCCGCTGCATCGATGCACCGTCATGGCGGCAGGGCCGCCGAGGTCCGGTCACCCCGGTCGCCGAGTTCTTCAATGGTCCCGGCAACTCCGCGGGCTGCCCAATCCGTCCATGGTGGTTCGACCGGGCTCACCACAGGCGGAACACGAGGAGGGATGCCCGCATCGTCGCGCGCCGGCCAGGGTCATCCGCACCCTGCGCGAGCCGGCGGCCGGTGACGGTCATTGAACTTGCGGTGTATCTTTGCTGTGGCGCTTTTGCTCGACCCACCCTATACTAAGAGCCAATCGGTTCAGCTGTTCCCCGCGTCATTGCGAGGCGAAGCCGAAGCAATCTCACGGTCCTTCAGGACAACGACGGTGAGATTGCCGCGCTCCCGTTGGTCGCTCGCAATGACAGACATATGAACGGATTACGCGACCAATGTTTCGTTTTTGGACTTCATCGCTCCTGAAGAGGCTTGAATGATGAACCCGGTTGCTGCGCCGGCGCTTGCCGGCTTGACCGACCTTACGGTGGTCTCCTTGGAAAGCCGGCTGGCCGCCGCCATGACTGAGATGATCAGCCGTCATGGGGGAAGACCGGTGTCTGCGCCGGCGCTTCGCGAGATCCCATGCGCGGACGATGCAGAAGCCAATGAGTTTGCGAAGGCATTGTTGGACGGCCGGATCGACATGGTTGTGTGGCTGACCGGCGTCGGTACCCGCACCCTGCTTGCCGCTGTGGAGGGTACCGTCTCGCGCACGGCATTTCTGACAGCCCTGAGTCGGATTTCGTCGATTGCCCTGGGTCCAAAACCCCAAGCCGTCTTGCGGGAACTGGGTATCCCGATCGCGTTGACCGTCCCGGAACCCAACACCTGGCGAGAAATCCTGGGCGCGATCGACGCTGCGGCGATCCCCTTACAGGGATGTCGGGTTGCGGTTCAGGAATACGGACGCAGCAACCCGGAGCTGGTGGCGGGGCTTGAGACGCGCGGCGCCAGTGTCCTGCGAGTCCCGGTCTACCAGTGGGCATTGCCGGAGGATTGCGAGCCGTTGCGGCGGGCGATCAAGTCCATTATTAACGGCGAGGTCGACCTGGTCCTCTTTACCACCGCCGTACAGGCCGACCATCTGTTACAGATTGCGGCGGCGGATGGTCTGGAGCAGGCGCTGCGGGCAGGTTTACGCGAGACGGTCGTCGCGTCGATCGGACCCACCTGCAGCAAGGCGCTGCGGGAGCACGGCATTACGGTCGACCTGGAACCTGAACATCCCAAAATGGGCCATCTGGTTCAGACGGCCGCGCGTCACGCCAACGTACTGCGGCGGATCAAGCGAGCAAGGACGGTGCGGGAGGCGGCAGGCGGGAGGCGGGTAGGGGCGCCGCTTGCTGCGCCCTTTTCGGGCAGGGCAAGCCCTGCCCCTACGTCTGACATCGCTGCCGACCTGTTGCGGGAGAGTGCGTTTCTTAAGGCCTGCCGTCTGGAGCCGGCCCCCTATACGCCGATCTGGATCATGCGGCAGGCAGGGCGGTACTTGCAGGAGTATCGGGAGATCCGAGGGAAACTGTCGTTTCTGGAGTTGTGCCACCATCCGGACCTGGCAGCAGAGGTGACGGTGACCGCTGCCGAACGACTTGGGGTGGACGCCGCGATCATCTTCGGCGACATCCTCCTGGTAGTGGAGCCGATGGGGGTCGGATTGGAGTTTACTAAAGGGGACGGTCCGGTCATTCACCATCCGGTCAGGTGCGGGGCCGACCTGAAACGGCTACGACCGGTGGATATACAGGCATCGCTCTCATTTCTCTTTGAGGCGGTACGCCTGGCGCGCGCAGCGCTGCCGCCGACCATCCCGCTCATCGGATTCGCCGGGGCGCCGTTTACCCTGGCCTCGTACCTGATCGAGGGACGCGGGTCGCGCCAGTATCAGCAGACCAAGACACTCATGTACCGCGACCCTGCCGCGTGGCATGCCCTGATGGAACGGCTGTCGGATGTGGTCTCCGACTACCTGAACGGGCAGATCGCCGCGGGGGTGCAGGTGGTCCAGTTGTTTGATAGCTGGGTCGGCTGCCTCAGCCCCGATGACTATCGCGAGTTCGTCCTGCCCCACACCCAACGCGCCATTACGAAGCTGACGCCCGGCGTGCCGGTCATCCACTTCGGGACCGATACGACGTCGCTTTTGCCGCTGATCCGGGAGGCGGGCGGGAACGTGATCGGACTGGACTGGCGAGTGGACCTCGGAGAGGCCTGGGCCGGCCTCGGCTATGAGGTCGGTGTTCAGGGGAATCTGGATCCGGTGGCGCTGTTCGCCGAGCCGGACAAGATTCGTCGCCAGGCGGACCGTATTCTGGAGCGCGCGGCCGGGCGGCCGGGCCATATCTTCAACCTCGGCCACGGCATCCTTCCGCAGACCCCCGTCGACCACCTGCGCGTTCTCATTGACCATGTCCACGACGCGACGGCACGGTGACGCGGCCCTGCCGTTCGATGCGGTCCTGATGGTCGCCTTTGGCGGTCCCACACAGCCGGAGGAGGTCCGGCCGTTTCTTGCTCATGTACTGCAGGGCGTACCGATCCCGCCTGAACGTCTGGAGGAGGTAGCCCGTCACTACGACGCGCTCGGGGGTCGGTCGCCGATCGCCGAGCGGACCTTTCAGAAGGCCGAGAGGCTGGCCGCACTGCTTCAGCGGGAGGGGCCACAACTGCCGGTCCATGTCGGGATGCGCTGTTGGCGCCCCTTTATCGCCGAGGCAGTCGCGCACATGCGCCAAGACGGGATTCGGCGCGCGGTCGGGCTGATTATGGCGCCGCACGACTCCGGGGCGGCAAGCTGGGACAGGTCGGTGCAGGCCGTCACAACCGCGCTCGACAACAGTGGACCCGGCGCGCCGGCGGTCGAATTCGCCCCGCCCTGCTTCGACCATCCGGACTTCATTGCGGCGATGGCCGAACTGGTGCGTGCGCAACTGCTGCCGATCCCCCATGCGCAACGACACAGGACGCCGCTGATCTTTACGGCCCACAGTATCCCGGCCGCCATCGCCGCTTCGTGCCCGTATGTGCAGCAGCTTGAAACCTCGTGCCGTCTCGTCGCCGAGACCTTAGGACACCCCTGTTGGTCTCTGGCCTATCAAAGCCGCAGCGGCAGTCCCAGAGAGCGATGGCTTGAGCCCGATATAGGCAACGTCCTGCGCGCGCTCCACGCCGAGGGGCATCGATCGGTCGTCGTCGTCCCCATCGGCTTTGTCACCGACAACGTCGAGATCTGCTACGACCTGGACGTCGAGGCCAAGCGGCTGGCCGATGCGCTCGGGATCGAATTCAGACGGGCTGATCCTGCGAACGATCATCCCCTTTATATCCGCGCCCTGGCCGATCTGGTGCGCCGGCAAGTGGCGCAGGGCTAGCAACCGGTTGGCGAGCGCGGATGGGGATGCAGCGGCACAGCGGCAGGACACGCATCGTGGTCGTGGGGGGCGGCATCGCGGGCCTCGCCGCCGCCCATCGGCTGCTGGAACGGTGCGCGCAGGATGGGCTGCCTCTCGAGGTCCGTCTTCTGGAGGCCGCTGCGCGCGTCGGCGGCTCGGTCAGCACCACACATCGGGATGGCTTCATCCTCGAATCGGGACCCGATACGATCTTTACCGACAAGCCGTGGGGCGTGGATCTGATCCGGCGCCTCGGTCTGGGCGACCAGATCATCGGGACGAGCGAGGCGCACCGCCGGACCTTTGTCGCGCGCGGGGGCGTACTCCACCCGCTGCCTGAAGGGTTCGCCCTGATCGGGCCGACCAGGATCCGGCCGTTTGTGCAGACAGGTCTGCTGTCGTGGCCCGGCAAGGTACGAGCGGGGATGGACCTCGTACTGCCTAGAGGGAGGCCGGTCGACGACGAAAGTCTGGCGTCCTTCGTGCGGCGCCGCTTTGGACGGGAGTTTCTCGACCGGCTGGCCCAGCCGATGATCGGCGGGATCTATGGCGCCGATCCGGAACGGCTGAGCCTTCGCGCGACCTTCCCGCAGTTTCTGCAGATGGAGGCGACGTACCGTAGTCTGATCCTCGGCCTGCGACGGATGCGCCCAGCCGGTCGTCACGCAGGCGGGACCAGCAGCGGCCCACGCTATGGCCTGTTCGTCACGCTGGACAAGGGACTGCAAGACCTCGTCGACGCGCTGGTGCATAGGCTGCCCGCCGAGACGCTGCATCTCGGTACGGCGGTTGACGGGATCGCGCACACGGGGCACGGGTGGACCATTCGACTTGCGGACAGCACCCACGTGCAGGCCGATGGCCTGATCCTGGCTCTCCCGGCCTTCGAGGTCGCGCGGCTGACCCGCGACATGGACCGCGACCTGACGCGACAGCTTGAGGCGATCCCCTACGCCTCTTCGGTGACGATCAATCTGGCCTACCGCCGAGACGCGATCGGGCATCCGTTGGACGGGTTCGGCTTCGTGGTGCCGGCCTGCGAGGGGCGCACCATCATCGCCTGTTCGTTCAGCAGCATCAAGTTCGCCCACAGGGCGCCCGTCGGGTATGTCCTGCTGCGCGCCTTTGCGGGAGGCGCGCTCCAGCCGGAGCCGTTCACATGGGACGACGAGCGGCTGCTCCGCGCGGTCTGCCGCGATCTGGAGGAGTTGCTGGCGATCCATGCGCCGCCCTTATGGAGCCAGTTGGTCCGCCACGCCCGCGTGATGCCTCAGTACCAGGTGGGCCACCTGGCCGGATTGGCCGCGCTCGAACAGACGCTGCAGCGGTGGCCGACCCTCAAGCTGGCCGGCAACGCCTACCGCGGGGTCGGCGTCCCCGACGTCGTACACAGCGGGGAGATGGCCGCCGATTCGTTGCTGGCAGCGTTGGCGCCGTTACCGATGGAGCCCGCCTCCGCTTGTGCCGAGGGTGATTCTCCCCTATAATACTTTACCCGGGGCCTGGAGATGACGACGCGGATCGACTCAATCAGTGATTCCGTCACGAGCGTAAGAAGGAGAATGCGTATGCAGGCAAGGAAGATCGTTACGTTGTGTGGACTCGTGGTCGTGATCTTTGCTGCGGGTTGCGCGACCACCCCGTCGAAGGTTGCCTACATCGTCTCAGAAGGGCAGGGGGCCACCTCGGTGCTGGTTCAGAACGCGGATGGCAGCAGACCCGTCCGCGTCCCGGGTCTATCCGGCGCAATGTCGGAGATCGTCATGTCGCCCGGCGGACAACGGCTGGCCTACGTGACCGGAGAGACGACCACCGGCCTCGATCAGATATTCGTCGTCGATCTGGACGAAAATAACAACATCATAGGGGTGAGGCGGAACGTGTCGGATGAACTCTCCAGCGCGGGAAGCTTCTCGCCCAAGTTCCTTGATGACGACCGCCTCCTCTATCTGTCGGAAACTCGTGGCGACCGGATCTTAGTTCTGGTTGACCTGCGCACCGGTGGCAAGCAGAAGATTTCCGCAATCAGCGGATCGATCGACACTGTGATCCGGTACAACATTGACGGCAAAGAGGCGCTGTTCTTTGGACTCAATAAAGAGATTCGCCGATATGACCTCCCGACCGGACCGCTTCGGTCGATTGTGGCAAACACAGGGAGCGCCTCGGGGCTGGCCTATGAGAAAATGGGGGTCTTTGAGAACGCCCTCATCTTCAGCACAATGGTCACCCCGAAGGAACGAGCCTTCTCGCATATGCGTCTGGACGGTACGGAACTGAGGGCCGTTGCTGAGATCCCCTCTGAGTTCATCCTTCCGATCATCAGGCTGGCGTACGATCCGGCGGCACGAGTTCATCGGTTCAGTCTGTTTGATTTTACGTTGGTCACACGGCTCGAGGAAGAGCTGGTCACGCTGGAAGGATACGAGATTACCGCGCAGAAGATTACCGAACGACATCTTTTTTGGGTTGTGCGCGATCTGCGTAACCCGGACCTGGTGCGCGCGGTCTATGCGGCAAAGGGTTTGGAGGGTCTCAGGACGGGCGCCTACGAGGGAGCCGTCTATCTCGCGTCGACCAGGGATCTGTTGGTCTGGTATGATCCTGCCGGCAAGAAAATATGGGGGGCGCCGCTGGACCGGATCGGTAGCGATCCCGTCGATCTCTCAGCAGGCGTAGCCCGAGTAGCCAATCGCCCCTTTTCGGTGTCGGCGCACAACATCGGCGTCGTCACAGAGGACGGCAGGTTGTACCTACTTTCAACCAACCGCACGTCACCGCCCCGTTTGCTGGGGCAGGGTATTCACATGACCCTTACGCGCCCGTGAGTCGTTGCAGCCATGATATGGTTGTCGCGCTGCGCGACGGGAAGATAGAGGTCGAGGCGTTGTCAACAGGGAGGAGGTTATGACGTTTGATCCGCGACATAAGAGCCGAACATTGTTGGATGGACCGGACCGCGCGCCGGCCCGGGCCATGCTCAAGGCCATCGGGTTCAAGGACGAGGACCTTGCGCGGCCGATCGTCGGCGTGGCCCACTGCTGGATCGAGGTCATGCCCTGCAACATTAATCACCGGACGCTGGCTGAGCGGGTCAAGGAGGGGATCCGGGCAGCCGGCGGAACGCCGATAGAATATAACACCATCGGGATCTCCGACGGGATTTCGATGGGAACCGAAGGGATGAAGACCTCCCTGGTCAGCCGGGAGATCGTCGCCGACTCGGTCGAACTGGTGGCCAGAGGCCACCTGTTTGACGGCCTGGTCGCCATATCCGGGTGCGACAAGACGATCCCGGGTACGGTCATGGCGCTGACCCGCCTGAATATCCCGGGCCTGATGCTGTACAGCGGCTCTACCGCCTTCGGCGACTACGAAGGCCGCCACCTCACGATCCAGGATGTCTTCGAGGCGGTAGGCGCCTACAATGTCGGTACGATGCCGGCCGAGGAGCTTCGCGCCATCGAAAACTGCGCCTGCCCCGGCGCAGGCGCCTGCGGCGGCCAATTCACCGCCAACACCATGTCCACCGCCTTTGAAATGCTGGGCATCTCACCGATGGGCTGGAATGGTGTCCCGGCGACCGATGCGCGGAAGGACGAGGTGGCCTTCGAGTGTGGGAAGCTGGTGATGGAACTGCTGCGCCGGGGGATCACGCCGAAGCAGATCCTGACCCGCAATGCCTTTTGCAACGCCATCGCCGGGGTGATGGCCACCGGCGGGTCTACCAATGCCGTCCTTCACCTGATTGCTGTAGCCAAGGCCGCCGGGGTCAAGCTGTCGCTGAATGATTTCGATCGGATTTCGAGAACGACCCCGCTCCTGGCCGATCTGAAGCCGTGGGGACGCTTTACCGCCCCCGACATGTATAGAGCAGGCGGGATGCCGCTGGTGGCCAGACGTCTGCTGGATGCGGGGATCCTACATGCCGATGAGCTGACGGTCACCGGTAGAACGATCGGCCAAGAGGCGCGGGCGGCCCGCGAGACCAAAAGACAGGTAGTGATCTCTCCGCTCCGGAAGCCCATCAAACCAACCGGAGGGATGGTCATCATGAGAGGCAATCTGGCGCCTGACGGGTGTGTGGCGAAGGTCGCCGGTCACGAACGGATGGTCCATCGCGGCCCAGCCAAGGTCTTTAACCGGGAGGAGGACGCCTTCACCGCCGTCAAGGCCGGGAAGATTAAGGCGGGCGACGTGGTCGTGATTCGCTACGAGGGGCCCAGGGGCGGGCCTGGGATGCGTGAGATGCTCGGTGTCACCGGCGCCTTGGCCGGCGCCGGCCTCCTGGACTCGGTGGCGCTGATGACGGATGGGCGCTTTTCGGGCGCCACGCATGGTCTGATGATCGGCCACATCGCGCCAGAAGCAGCGGTAGGCGGACCGATCGCCGCGCTGCGTACCGGGGATATCGTACACCTGGACATCAAGCAGCGTCGCCTGGACGTTGAGCTGTCGGCCGCTGAACTCAAGCGGCGTCTCAAAACCTGGAAGCCGCCTGCGCCACGCTACAAGAGCGGCGTCATGGCCAAGTATGCCCGCACCGTCTCGTCGGCCTCGGAAGGCGCCGTCACGGATTGATATGGAATTGCTCTGGACTCTGTTCCACACTATCTACGATGTCGAGGGGCTGGTACGCGTCGGCGGCCTGATGGCGCTCGTCGCCATCGTCTTTGCGGAAACCGGTCTGCTGATCGGCTTCTTTTTGCCGGGCGACTCGCTACTGGTGACCGCTGGGCTGTTCGCGGTCAGCGGCCATCTGGAGCTGTGGAGCCTTTTCCTGTTCGTCAGCCTGGCCGCTATCGTGGGCGATGCCGTCGGCTATTTCCTTGGCGCGAGAACCGGCCCTAAGATCTTCTCCAGGGAGGACTCCCTGCTATTTCATAAAAAACACCTCACCAGCACCAAAGAGTTCTATGATCGCCACGGTGGGATCACCATCGTCCTCGCTCGGTTCATGCCGATCCTGCGCACCTTTGCGCCCGTTGTAGCGGGGGTCGGCAACATGCGGTACAGTCGATTCGCCATGTATAACGTGCTGGGGGGGATCGGGTGGGTCGTCAGCATGACCTCCATCGGCTATTTCCTCGGCAAAACCATCCCGGACATTGATAAATATATCCACGTCGTCATCGCCGCCGTCATCATTCTTTCCTTAGTGCCCGGGATTGTCACATTCGTGAGAACCCGTCAGCGCGCCCGCAAGCTTTCCACGTAATTCCCCCCTCCTCATTCTTTTGTAGGGGCGCCGCTTGCTGCGCCCTGACCTCACGTCTGCCTTGACAGTAGGGTCCACCTTAGTGGTACGGAATGGTGAATGGTAGTTCGGTGGCTTATACCCTCGCCAAGAAGCGAGACGCTCCTTTACGCCTTCTAGTGTCCTGAGCCAGAAATCCGGTGACGAAGTCGGCACTCCATGTGTCGTTATTGTTCCGAAAGTCCCCCGTGTCATTGCAAGGCGAAGCCGAAGCAATCTCACAGTCGTTCGGGGCAACTACGGTAAGATTGCCGCGCTCCCGTTGGTCGCTCGCAATGACGGTGACGGGACGGTCTCGCAACAGACTTTCATGCCCGTAGGCGCACCAGCAGCGCATGCGGTATTCCCGCGGAAGCGGGAATCCAGAACCCCCGGTATTTCCTGGATTCCGGCTTTGCCACAACCTGTCGCAAAATTACCGATGGGCTCTCCGCACGGCTGGCAGTGCAAATGCCGGCCTTGGCTGGTGAGCCCGCTATGTTTGTTCAATACCTGATCCCGAAGCCCTGTTCGCCCTGGGGCTCCGACCAGACTACCTCAACATTGCTCACGCGCGCGGCCGATGGGCCTTTGTGACACCAGGCGATCATCGCCTCCACGGCTGACTTTTCACCCTCGAATACCGCCTCGACCCGACCATCCGCCGTGTTCCGTACCCACCCGGCGATGCCGGCGGCGGATGCCTCATCCACCGTATAGGCGCGGTAACAGACCCCCTGCACCCATCCCGAGATCACGACATGCGCCCTGACGTGCTTGTGTTCTGTCATGTTTCCGCTCTTAGTCGGCGACCGACACGTCTTGCCATAGGCGTTGATAGTATCGGTCCAGGGCCGCATCGGAGCCGATCCGCACCAGTGAGCGCGCCATGATGCCATAGACTGCCCCGCGCGGGATCTTGATCACCACGCTCGGGTCCAGCAGATTCGGCGATCTCGCCAGCAGCGCCAGCGTCTTGAGGCCGATGAACAGGGGTAAGATACAGGCGAGGCGCATTCGGATCTCGTGTCGTGGAATTGCCAACGTATAGGCCCAGCCCTCTTGGTAGTGCTCGAGGGCAAGCGCCAGGAGAGAGTGCAGCAACGGCCTGACCTTGGTAATCGCTGATGGGTTGAGCAGATCGGCGGGTTGAAGACCTAGGGCTTCCAACTCCTGTTTGGGGAGGTAACAGCGGCCGATGCGGAGGTCCTTCGGGATGTCGCGCAGAACGTTGGTCATCTGCAGCCCCTTCCCGAACCGAACCCCGCGTCGCCTCATCACCTCCCGATCCCATCCGGTAAGTGAGGGGCGATGTGCCAGGTGGATATCGGTCCAAAACTCCCCCACGCACCCCGCTACATAGTAGGTGTACCGATCAAGATCGGCTCGTGTTTCCAGGGCGACGAGGCGGCCCTCATCCTCACCGGGGAAGGTAGCGAGATCCATGACCATCCCCTCCGTCAGGGTCAGGACCACATCTCGAACCATTGCCTGATCGGGCGGATTGAGGGAAACGAGGATAGCAAACCCCTCCTCGAGGCGGGTGAGCAACTCCCGCTCGGCTGCATCCTGCTGCCGTTCCACCAGCGCCTCTTTGATAAGCGAGAGCCGTTCGGCGCTTCCTTCCCGGATCGCATCCCGGAAGAGTTCAAGGTGCTTCAGACGTTCGGCGCGGCCGATGAGGGCGGTATCGGCGATGGTGTCGGCCGCTCTGGCCAACAGATACGCCAGGCCGATCGGTCGCTGCAGATCGCCGGGAACCGCCTTGAGAGTCAGATAGAATGAGCGGCTGACGTGCTTGAGGAGTGGGCCGAGCAGGTCTTGATGCTTCATTGCGGCGGGTGGTTCGGTCAGGCTCACCACAGGCGGGGGCTAGTCCAGGTCGATGTCCCGGGTGGGCCGGGTGACCGGTTCGTCTTTCGCCTTCTTGAGCAGCTCTTTGAACTTCCGTTCCAGGAGTTTCCCCTTCTCCTTCTCCGCCTCCATCGACTCCCTAAAGTGCGCTTCGCGCCGACTAGCTTCACCCTTCAGCTCCTCGACGGCCGCCTTCAGATCCGTGACGGTCTCCGCCTTCGGCGGCGGCTCATGGTGCAGAACGGCACCCAGTTCAGGGTCAACCGTGAGCCTCGCCTGGCAGCAGGGACAGACCACCTCGATGGTCAGCTTCGATTCTTGGCTCATATTTTGCTCCCAGCACCTCATGCGCCAGCAGCGCCCGCAGGCATACATGTCCCTCCGGCTTCGTCATTGCGAGCGACCAACGGGAGCGCGGCAATCTCACCGTCGTTGTACTCAAGAACTATGAGATTGCTTCGGCTACGCCTCGCAATGACACGGGAACTTGCAGTGATATTTGGCGTGACCATCGAAAGACTAACACACTGTATAGACCTTTGCAAAAGGAGGTCGACATTCAGTAGGGGTGGGCCAGCTTTCAGGCAACGGCACGGCTGGTGGGACACCGCCACCCTCGGACTCTTGTCACACGTATGGGACAAGACGAGTCAGGGAAGCGGATGGGCCGCTCACATGAACGGAGCCGAGGCCGCAGCCGGAGACCTCTTGATCGCCGTGACCAGGGAGGCCAGAGGGCACACAAATAAGACGTTGGGAAGGATCATTTTAGGTACATCTCTACGACCCTGTCGGCGAAAACGGGGATATCTTTATAGGCCTCCGAAAGCGCACGGATCTTGGTGGTGGCATCATCCTGCTGCGCGTCAGGAATCTTAAGGATATTCAAGAGCGAACGGACATACTCACCCTTATCATTCTTTGTGAGCTCCTCATGAAGACTCTTGTACGCCACGACTATATACTCCTTAGCCTTCTGCTGGTCACTGAGGGTGGGCTTTCCGTCAATCCGGTTCGTGCCATCGGGCTCAAGTGTCACCATGTATTGACTCGGGGCATACTTGTACATGGACCCGGTAATGCCATCGGTTGTCGATCCGGGGAGACCTCCGATTACGATGTTGCCCCAAAACCATCCGTTAAGGTCGGTCTCGAATTCTCTTGAAAGCGTCTTATAGCCTTCCTTTGAGAAGGCTAGCGATTGCCCTTTTTCCCTCTGTAGGTTGGCTGTCAGAGGAGTCTTTCCGATGATCCTCCCATTCACCGTTACCGTTGCTCCTTCTGGATTGGAAGTGAAGCTGACTTCTTGAGTTCTACCAGATACGATACTGGCACATCCCGCAAGAGCAACAAGCGCGAAGAGCAGAGCTGCGAGCCTAGCCTCTTTCATGGGTAGCTCCTTCTAACAGGTTGGGTCTCTCGGGTGAGATCATCTGATGTAGCATTACTGTGCTTAACTAAACATCAGAAAAAGTATCGCGCATATTATAAGACTGTACAGCTCTTTGTCAACTCGTATATGATACAACAGGTTAAAATAATCGTTTATAAAGCACTATTGTTGTTCTTTGCAACATTGTCGCATAGATTGCCACACCATGAACTCTTCGACGGACCTGTCTTGGAGAGTGCCGCCGTATCCTGGACACATTCAGACCGAGTCACCGGCCACGCAGCCTCATGTAAACGTCAGGGGCGAAAACGCGGATCAAATCGGAAGGGCTTTGGGGCGTTCCAGGAAATGCGGCTGAATAGGGGATGGGCCGGGTTGAGGAGATAATTGCGTTCCTCAGGAATCACGACGGAAGGCACGGAGAGGATCGGGGTCTGACGGGCCGCCACCCATGTGGCGCCGATGGCGCGCAGGGCATCTGGTCCGGGGTATGCCCGCCAATGAGCCGGGAGATCCACGATCATGACGGACTGAATGTCGAGAATGGAGGGGACGTCGGCGGACACAGCAACGAGATGGTGTGGAAACAGGTCCGAATCAAGGTTGACGAGGTATTCCAGCGTGGCGAGCGACAAGGTGGCGGAGGTGTAGACGACTGCGGTACCGGGAGGGTTCCACCGTCCGCCGAACAGCCGGGCGCCTTCACCATCGGGTGTAGCGTGCTGTCTTGCGCATAGGCGCCACACGCGCATTAGCTGATCACGCCGTGCTCAATCCGTCCCAGCAGGTCCTCTACCTGCTTGGCGCCGATATCCGTACTAAGGAGGCCGAGTGGGGCAGCAAGTCCGAGCGCCCGATTCGGCCGGTGTAGCCATATCGCGGCCTTATCTTCGGCTCCAAAGACTTGAGCGGCTTGGGTGGCAATGCGGGCGAGCCGCATCAAACGGTCGGATTCGTCATGGCGTAAACGGCGGCTATGTTTCCGGCGGGCGATGGTGCGGGCAGGGATCTGCAGGAGCGTTTCGACCTCGCCACGATTAAGCTGAAACCGTCGCATGACCATCTCCAAGGCCGCGAAAGGAAGGCCGCCCGCGATGAGCCGGTGGAAGTCCGCCAATGTGGTGATCCGCCGCTTGAGAGCGGTCGGGCCACCCAGGGTCTTGCTGAGACTTTCAACTGAGATCATAGGTGTTTCCCTCGACAGATCTTTCGGTCTTTAGGCAGGGATAATCGGCGTACTCTACGGTACACATTTGCTTCGAAGTGCCCATTTGGCGTAATCATAGTGCCAAATGGCAGTTGTGTCAAGGCGAACTTCGGCAGGCTCTGACCTGTTTGATGTGGCCCTACTCGGTCTTGCGGCTGCGGTACAGGCGAACGTTGACCTTCTCAATCGTGGCCAGGCCCTCGGTGATGTCGTCGTCGATAAGGTCGAGGAACGCTTCGAGCTTTTCGCGGCTGTCGACGATCTCCACGACCACCGGCAGGTCGAGCGAGAGTCGTTCGATCTTGAAGGTATGCAGCCGACTGTGCGCGCCGTACCCCATCAGGCCCCGAAGCGCGGTCGCGCCAGCCAGGCCCTGCTCGCGCGCCTTGAGGACAACCCACTCGTATAGCGGTTTCCCGGAGTGGCGGTCGCTCTCGCCGATGAAGATCCGGAGCAGGTAGCCTTCCTGAGGGATCACCATCACCTCACCTCCAGATGGCATGCGCCATTGTCCGGCCGACCCAGACCGCCCCGATCGCCAACACCGCATGGGTCAGCAGATTCAGCAGCGCAAACGTCCACTCGCCGTCGCGCAGCAGGTTGACTGTCTCGTTCCCAAAGGTCGAGAAGGTGGTGAACCCGCCCAGCGCGCCGATCACCACCAAGGCGCGCGTCTCCGGCGACAGGAAGGCGCGCGCTTCGGCCAGTTCGGAGAGGCCGCCGATGACAAAGCACCCGATCACATTGACCGCCAGGGTACCGACAGGAAACAGTTCGCCCGTCCGATTCTGAATGTACCCACTGACCAGATAACGGGCGATCGAGCCGAGAAATCCCCCAATGCCAACAAGCAGAACCGTTCCCACGGCACCTCGTTTCAAGTCGTTTCGCTATTGGACGCACCGGGCAGCCTCACTTACCCTGCTTCCCGCAGCGTCGCGCGAAAGACTAGCATGCTGCGCATGCCTTTGCAAAACAGTCGGTGGGCGGGGTAGTGGGTCAGTTTCAATCCAATAAGCAGACAGTCTCCTCAAGTGTTAGGCTCAGCCATCCACAAACCCCCCCCTTTCAAAAAATCCCCCAGTGCTTTAAGAGCCACACAAAACCAATGATGACGAATAGCGTTATTTCTGGCAACAATGATGGCAACCCGGTATTCTCCATCGCTCAACCCCCTTTCGTGATGTCGTCCGACCGTTAAATGGATTGGTCGGTCCATCTCCATCAAAAACACAAAAACTCCTACCGACAACGAGCCATCGGTAGGAGTTATCAATCCCGGATGGAACACCGGGATACTTATTCGGCGAACTCCATCGCCTATTTTTTAAATTTTTATATCAGGCACCCTTTCGGCTGTCAAGTTAAAACGCCACGGGGGCGTCGTCGTAGATGGCAGCCCAACCCGAAGGGTCCTGGAAGAG
Source organism: Candidatus Methylomirabilota bacterium (assembly GCA_003104975.1). Classification (NCBI taxonomy): domain Bacteria; phylum Methylomirabilota (SeqCode); species Candidatus Methylomirabilota bacterium. The sequence continues at coordinate 153,675 of PQAM01000018.1, read as the reverse complement.
GCGAATGCACTTGATCCGCCGATCCTCGGCCAGCGTAAACCAGTGGCGGGTACCCGCAGGTACCGTGATGAGATCGCCGGGACCGACGGTCAGCTCGAAGTAGCGGCCACGCCGCCCGCGGATCGTGAAGATGCCGTGGCCGTCCACCACAAATCGCACCTCGTCCTCGCTGTGGTGGTGCTCCCGACCGAACTTGCCGAGCAGCGTTTCCAGGTCGGGGGTCTTTTCGGAGAGGACAACAACATCGGCCGCAACATATCCTCCTTCGGCCTTGAGTGATTCTACCTCCTCTTTAAATGTTGCCAGAATCTCCGCCTTTTCGATCTCGGTCAGAGCATAGTTGTCTCGTAATTCTGCGCGCAGCTTCGACACGTTCCAGTTGCGGTAGATGAGGTCCTCGCCCTCGAGAAAACTCGCCATCTCCCCGGGCTCTTCGATGAGCCGATTCCCAGTCCGCAACCTGATTGTCGCCATATTTAGCCTCCCACAACGCTTCCCTGCCCAGCCTCTACCATCGTGGACGGAAGGCTCCCTCGCTGGACGGACCACCACCGGAATAGGTATTCCCACATAAACTCAAAGGCTTCGACGTGTCGCCTCGCCTCGAACGGGTTCGCGCCCCAGGCATACAGTCCATGGCGTCGGATAAGCGCCCCGGGCACCCGCGGATCGGTAATCCGCGCGACGACGGCATCCGCCAAGGCAGGCAGATGGAAGAGATTTTTCACGATGGGAACCCGGATCGCAGCCGCCTCCTCCCAGATGTCGAGCCCCTTGAGCATTTCAAGATCCCGAAGCATCACCTCGCCCTGGGGGGCGAACAGTTCTGCGATCAGGTTATTCCACACGGTGTGCACGTGCAAGACGCAACCGCATCCCGTGGCCTCGTAGATGCGGGCATGAACCGCTGTCTCGGCCGACGGGCGTAAAGCCCCAGGCTCCACAGGCTTCAATGAGTCGTCTACAAGGAGGAAGTCGGCTGTCGTCATCGACGCCTTATCTCGACCGCTGGCGGAAACCATCAGCAGGAGCGGCTTGTCCGGGGCGCTGACCCGCGCCGAGAGATTGCCGCTGGTCGCGGGAAACCATCCCCGCCGGGCGAAGCTCGCGGCGATCTCGGCCAGGGCCGTCCGGGCCTGCTCCATGGCGTGAGTCGTCATCGGTGCGCTGCTGCTTTCATGCGATCGAGCAGCGCCATGACATCATAGAAGGTCTCGAAGGGCTCATAAGGGATCCCGGTCTCTTGACACTTCACAATCAACAGATCGCGCGCGATGACCAGGTCGGCCAGCTTGGCCGCCTGCAGGTCGGTGACCCCGTCCCCGATCACCACCCGCCGGTACTGCTCGGGCGGGAAGCGTCGCATGATGCTGGGCTTGCACATGCCGCAGTCGGCCCGACACTGCTCGTCGCAAGCATGAGGCCACAGAATCCGCACCGTAGAGCCGCTGCAGTCGCTTCCATTGCAGTAGATCTGATCCCTTGAGAGAATCCCGTCCAGGATGGGGTAAATGAAGAAATCGACCCCGCCGCTGGTCAGCAGGAATCGATGATCATGCACCCGGCAGTAGTCCAGAAACTCCCAAAACCCGCGCCGTAAGGAGGTTGTCCGGCGTGCATACGCCACCATCTCCGGGACCCGGGACGACGGGATACGGGCAAAGATGCCGCCGACCCCCTCCCGCACACTCATAGATCCGCCGATGATCGCGTCGCGCACCCCCTCCCATCCGGGCGGTCCGAACGCCCGAAAGAGCGCGACTATGACCTCCTGCTCGGCGGCGGTCCCGTCGAAGTCGCAGAAGACAACCGTCTGCCGGCTCATGCCACCGGAAACCCTTTGGGGATTCTGGGCCTGCCGCCACCCCACTGGTCCAGGGCGGCCTGCAGTTCATGGCTCTGCGCGGCGGCCTGCTCCAGCGCAACACCGGCCACGCCGGCGGCGATTGCCGCGCGGAAGGCCCGCCCGCCGGCAGCCGCACCGCCCGGATGGCCATGGATGCTGCCTCCGGCATTGATGACGACATCGGGGCCGAAGTCGTCCATCATGTGCGGCACCAGGCCGGGGTGGATCCCGGCGGACGGCACAGGTAAGGCAGGACGACACGGGAGGCTGGTCGTATCTCTGAGTCGTCGGGCCAGATCAAGCGCCACAGAGCGATCCAGCGCCATCCCACCATACGGAGACGGAAACAGAACCAGGTCGGCCCCGGCCAGCCGCATCAGTGTCCCCAACAACAGGGGCGCGGCGATGCCGTATTCGTGGGACGGATAGAGCGCTCCGGCCAGTGCCGGGTGGGCGACAAGGGGAACTGTAATCTCCGGATCCTCCGCCAGTCGCTGCAGGACATCAAAACCGTAGGGCAGGACGTTGATGAGCAGCGCATTCGCACCAAGCCGCACGGCCCGCCTCGCCTTCTCGGGAAGCCGATGCACCGGACCGGTCAGGTTGATCGCATACAGGACGGGCTGGCCCGTCTCGCGCCGTGCCCGCTCGGCCGCCCGCAGACACGCCTCCAGGCGCTGCTCGAAGGGCGCGTCGGCGTCGTTGAAGAGGATCTCGTCATCCTTGATCAGATCGACGCCGCCCAACGCCTGCCGGAAAAAGCCCTCGGCCAGCTCAGCCAGCGTCAGGCCTACACATGATTTGAAGATGCTCATGAGCAGCGGCCGATCACGGACCCCGAGTTTCTCGCGGACCCCCTCCACCCCGAGCTTCGGCCCGGGAAAGGCGGCAGCGAAGTCGGGCGGCAGGGTAAGGTCCAGCAGGCGGATCTTCCCGTCCATGGAGAGCTTGCCGAAGGTAGCGGTCAGCAGCGCCGGCAGGTCAGGCGTAAGGTTCGCAAGCGGATAGGCGATCCGAATCAGGCTCGCATCCACCGACACGACGCGGCCGACGTGGCGCTGAAGAGCCGCCAGTCGGTCAGCAGGAAGGTGGGGCCAACTGCCGACCGTCATCCCCAGCGCGATCGTCTCGGCCTTCCGCGTCCAATCGCCCCCCTCGGCCAGCCGATAGGTCGCAATGACATAGTCGTTCCAGGTATCGTCCACAGACGCTGTCCCCTTCTGTTCGCTTGTCTCAATACCACACCGATCACCGGTCCGTCATTGCGAGCGGCCAACGGGAGCGCGGCAATCTCATCGTTTTTGAAGGTACGAAGAACGGTGAGATTGCTTCGGTCGCTACGCTCCCTCGCAATGACGTGGGCGGGAAACCTTCGAACCAGTCAGAGCAGAAAATAGCACGCAAGGGCGGGAATGTCGAGTGGGGGGTCACACATGGGGTAGGCATTTGACAGCCGATACCAGTATTGATACTATTTCGACGTGTCGACCATCGCAGGCATCCTTGAGATCATGCGGCATCATCCCACAGGGGTTCGCTTTGCTGACCTGTGCAAGGTCTGCGATCATTATTTCGGGCAAGCCCGACTGACGAGCGGAAGCCATCGCGTGTACAAGACGCCGTGGAGTGGCGATCCGCGGGTCAATATCCAACATCACAAGGGATACGCCAAGGCCTATCAGGTCAAGCAGGTACTCAAGGCAATCGACAGAATGGAGATGGAGCATGGTACAGCCACATGACAAATATACCTATCGGGTGACCTGGTCGGAAGACGATGTCGAATACGTAGGACTGTGCGCGGAGTTGCCGAGCCTGAGCTGGCTAGCGCGTACGCCGGAGGCGGCGTTGAAGGGCATCCGGAAGCTCGTGCGCGAGGTGGTCGCCGACCTGCGCCGCCACGCGGAAGCGGTCCCTGAGCCGCTCGCCACCAGGCATTTCAGCGGCAAGTTCATGGTCCGTGTCCCGCCCGACGTGCATCGGCAATTGGCTATAGAGGCCGCTGAATCCGGGGTGAGTCTCAACCGGCTGGTCAGCGCAACCCTCAGTCGCTCAACGTAACGCTACCGACTGTCCAGCCACACCTTCAGGCGGGCCCAATCGCGGAGCGGGAGTCGCCATTCTACTTACTGGTAAAAGTTCCGGGGCCAGGCGTGGGTGCGGAGGGCGGCCAATATCTCGGGGGCGAGCGGCCGGCCGTCGGAGACGGCGCAGTTGGCTTCGACATGCTCTGACCGGCGCATCCCGGGGATGACGGTAGAGACTGCCGGGTGGCTCAGGCAGAACTTCAGCGCAAGCTGCGTCACCGTCTTGATCTCGCCCCCCAACAGCGGCCTGAGCCGATCTACCCGTTCGCACGTCTCCCGCAAGCGGTCGCTGCGAAAGTAGAAGCTCTGCACTGATTTCTCTGGAAAAATTGTGTCCGGGGTGAGGCTGCCGGTCAGGCCCCCTTCGTCGAAGGGGACCCTGGCGATGACGCCGACGTCATGTGTCCGACAGAGTGGGAACAGCTCGGCTTCCGGCGATTGGTCGAAGATGTTATAGATCACCTGGACGGTATCGACCAGCCCGGACCGGACCAGTTCCAGCGCGCTGTCCGGCCGGTGATCCATGATGGAGACGCCGAAGAACCGGAGCTTTCCCTGCTGCTTTAACCGATGCACCGCCTCCAGCCACTCCGACTCGCCGAGCCACTCATCGCGCCAGACGTGAAGCTGCTGCAGGTCAAGGCGGTCCGCCTCAAGGTTTCGGAGGCTCTGCTCGGTACAGGTGGTGATCCAATCGGCCGGGAAGGCCTGCCGCGCCGTTGTCCCCTCCCTGGGCGGCCACTCGCGACCCTTCGGTGGAACCTTGGTGGCGACGAAGACGCGATGCCTGGCCTCCTGAAAGGCCCTAGCGATCAGTCGCTCGCTGTGCCCGTCGCCATAGGCATGCGCGGTATCGATCACGGTGATGCCCAGTTCCAGCGCCCCTATCAGGGCCTTGACCGAGAGCGCATCGTCGGTCTCGCCCCACCACCCCTTGCCGATTCCCCAGGCCCCGAACCCGATCTCCGACACCTGTACGCCGGTGCGTCCGAACCTGCGATGTTCCACGTCATTCATCCTCTACAATGAGGTCGCCCTGCCCCCCTCACCTTCGTCCTCTCCCCCACTTCGGGGGAGAGGAGATCAATTTTGGTGTCCCTGATCGCTGGGCGCAGTGCGCAGTTCGTTTTTGTATTGCCCTCGCCCCAATTTTGGGGAGAGGGGGAGGGTGAGGGGCAATTGCGGGCCGGTCAATTGGTGTAGTGGCGCGCGCGCTCAGTCTCTGCCGCAGCAACTAAGGCGGCATACGACTCTTTGACCAGCGCCTGTGCGTCGATCCCCAACGTCTGCCGCACACCCTCGACCTGGTCTGCCACCAAGGGGAGCTCTTTCGGCTCCTCGACCGTCCCGTGCAACTCGACAAAGCCCCCCAGTCCCTGCACCTTGTCGAGGTGGACTCGGACGCCCCCCAGCACAAAGGTCTGGCGTCGCTTTGCGACGACGACGCTGACGCCGAGCGCATTGGCCAGCATCGCCTTCAGGCCTTCTGGGTCCTCGACCGGATAGAGGTCGTAGTGGCACGCCTGCGGCCCGGCAACGTCGTCGCGGAGATAATGAATCAGCGCAGCGCCCGACTCCAGCGTCTCACGGAGCGTGAGGCGGCCGGCGGCCACAGTGAAATAGGTGTCGATCTGCCGCTCAGGCTCCTGCCCCTCGGCGCCGAGCGACTCGCAACGGGCTCGAAGCCCTCCGAGGTCGTCACACCGCGCCTTCAACTCAAGATCAAGCATCGGTCAATTCCTCATCGCACGGACCTGCCCCTCGAACCGGGCATCCGGCTCTACCCGGAACTCCTCGCCGCACTTTTGGCAATTCCCGGACCAGGAGCGATCCGGCTGTCTGGTCAGGATCACGGCGCCGCAGACCATCTTCCCCGCGAGCCGGTGAAGTGTAATAGCCACAAACTGCTCTTCCACTGTCTTCCTTCAGTCGGTGTTGGTCGTCTCACTGCGCTGCGCCGGCAAGCCTTACGGGTTGGTGGTGAATTCGAGCCGGACTCGCCGAATGACGCGACGGCTACGGGGCAGGCGGGGGCTCGGCGGTATTGGCGGGGGCATTGAGACGACTGAGCCGGTGGCGCAGCGCCTCGTGCTCCTGTCGGATCTGAATGGGGAGGCGCGGGTTCAGCCGGTCGAAGAGCAGTCCCTGCTCCGCCTGCTCGGTCGTCCAGGCGTCGACATCGATCCTCAACAGCTCATCCTCGACACCGTCCGACAGCCTCAATCCATCCAGGTTCAACGCGTCGGGGGTCGGAATGAGCCCGATAGGGGTCTCGACAGCCTTGCCTCGGCCCTGTGCACGCTCCACGATCCACTGCAGGACACGCATGTTCTCGCCAAAACCGGGCCAGAGGAACCGGCCGTTGTTGTCGGTGCGAAACCAATTGACATGGAAAATCGTGGGCGGATGTGCGATCCGCGCACCCATATTCAGCCAGTGGGCGAAATAGTCGGCCATGTGATAGCCACAGAACGGGACCATCGCCATCGGATCGCGCCGGGTGACTCCCACCGCTCCCGACTGGGCCGCTGTCGTCTCTGAGGCCATCCCGGCCCCAATAAAGACACCGTGCTGCCAATTGAATGCCTGATAGACGAGCGGCGCCACCCGGGCACGACGCCCTCCAAACAGTATGGCCGAGATCGGGACCCCTTCCGGATCCTCCCAACTGGGGGAGATTGACGGGCATTGCCTGGCGGCCGTCGTAAACCGCGAGTTCGGGTGGGCCGCCGGTCCCTCCCCGGAACGCCACGGGTTGCCCCGCCAATCGGTGAGGCCGTCGGGAGGGGTCGGGTCCTTCCCTTCCCACCACGGCTCGCCGTCAGGGGTGACGGCCACGTTGGTAAAGATCGCATTTCGATCGACTGCGGCCATACTATTCGGATTGGTCTTGACGCTGGTGCCGGGCGCAACGCCGAAGAATCCCGCCTCCGGATTGATGGCCCGCAGCCGTCCATCGGACCCGATGTGCATCCAGGCGATGTCATCGCCCACCGTCCACACCTTATAGCCCGCGAGATCCGCCGGGGGGACCAGCATGGCCAGGTTGGTCTTGCCGCAGGCGCTCGGAAAGGCGGCCGCCATATAGGTGACCTGCCCCGAGGGGTCCTCCACCCCGATAATCAGGGTATGCTCGGCTAACCAACCCTCCTCTCGGCCGATCCAACTGGCAATGCGAAGGGCGTGGCATTTCTTCCCCAGGAGGGCGTTGCCTCCGTATCCCGACCCGATGCTCCAGATGAGACGCTCTTCGGGGAAATGCAGGATGAAACGGCGATCCGGACTGAGATCCCCAAGCGAGTGCAGCCCGCGAACAAAGCTCCCGGACTCGCCCAGTCGCTCAAGCGCAATCTTCCCCATGCGGGTCATCAGCCGCATGTTGACGACGACATAGGGGCTATCGGTGATCTCGACGCCGACCTTGCTGTAGGGGGAACCGCCGGGGCCCATCAGATAGGGGATGACAAACATCGTCCGGCCCTTCATGCTCCCCTCAAACAGCTTTCCGACCTGCGCGCGCGCCTCTGTGGGATCCATCCAGTTGTTGGTGGGGCCGGCATCCTCCTTTTGAGCTGTGCAGATGAAGGTCAGGTGCTCGGTCCTGGCGACGTCCGACGGATGGCTGCGATGCAGGTAGCACCCGGGATAGCGCTGATGGTTCAGAGCGATCAGGGTTCCGTCCCGAAGCATCCCGTCAATGAGGATCTGGCGTTCCTCCTCCGACCCGTCGCACCAATGGATCCGATCCGGTCGGGTGACCCTCGCTACCTGATCTACCCACAGCTCTAACGCTCTATGTTGAGGCATCTGGTCTCCTCACAATCTTGCATGGACCGCACCAATTAGCTGTCAGGCGTACAGAATCGCCCGATCCCGTCATTGCGAGCGACCAACGGGAGCGTGGCAATCTCAGCATTCTTGAAGTTGCGAAGAACGGTGGGATTGCTTCGGTCGCTACGCTCCCTCGCAATGACGCGGGCGAGAGCTTTCTAATCAAGGAAATGGCTCCCCGGGTAGGGCTCGAACCTACAACCTAGCGGTTAACAGCCGCTCGCTCCACCATTGAGCTACCGGGGATCACTGGCAGTCTAAAAGCAGCTTTCAGCAGTCAGCGAACAACTGAATCCCGATAGCTGAAAGCCGGTGTTTAATTTAGCGCACTCAACGGATGTGGGCAACGAATTTCTGGCCCATGCCGGTCACAGGTCGCGTCGTCCTTCCAGCGCCTTGGACAGCGTCACCTCGTCGGCATACTCCAGGTCGCTCCCCATCGGCAGGCCGCGCGCGATGCGCGTCACCCGAACAGCCAGCGGCTTCAGCAGGCGCGAGAGATACATTGCGGTCGCCTCGCCCTCGACGTTCGGATTGGTGGCCAGGATGACCTCCTTGACCTCGCCCTCCTCAAGACGTTGCAAAAGGGCCTTCGCCGTTAACTGATCCGGACCCCGGCCCTCGAGCGGCGACAGCGACCCGCCCAGGACGTGGTAGCGTCCCTTGAAGGTCGCGGTCTTCTCGATCGCCCAGAGGTCGTTCGCCTCTTCCACCACGCACAGCACCGATCCGTCGCGTGTCGGGTCCGCGCAGATCGGGCACTGCTCGCCCTCGGAGATGTTGTAGCAGACCGCGCAGCTTCGGATCCGATCCTTCAGCTCGACGATGGCCTGCGCCAACGCGATCGCCTCCTCCCTGCCGACCTTGAGCAGGTGAAATGTCAGGCGCTGGGCGGTCTTGGGCCCGATGCCGGGCAGGCGGACCAGTTCGCCGATCAACCGAACCAGGGTGGGGGCATAGCGCGACACGGGCGTTTACACCAGCCCCGGCGGGAGTCCCAACCCGCCGGTCAGTCGACCCATCTCCTGGGTCAGCAGTTCGCGGGCCTTCCGGAGCGCCTCATTTGTGGCCGCCACGACAAGGTCCTGCAGCATCTCCAATTCGTCCGGGCCGGCCACCTCCGGATCGATCTTCACCGAGACGACCTCGCCCTGCCCGTTGCAGACAACGGTGACCATCCCGCCGCCGGCCGTCCCTTCAACCCGTTTGGCCGCCGCCTCCGCCTGAATCCGTTCGGCCTCCGCCTTCATCCGTTGCGCCTGCTTCATCAAGTTCCCGAGGTTCTTCATCGCATTCTCCCATCATGCCCTATTCGGGCTGTTTCGCCCTGATCCGAACGACTTGACCGTCAAACAGCTCCACGGCGCGGCGCACTATCGGATGAGCCCGCAGCGCCTCCTGATCGGGCGGGGCTGTCCGCCGTCCCGAGACGACCCCCTGCTCGGGAGCGCGCGGACGGCGGTACGCCTCGTCCAGTCGCGAAGGCCGACGCGGTTTCTCCCCTTCGCCCATTGCGGAGTTCGTCGAACCGCCTGCGGCACCCTTGGTTGAATCGCCCACCCCCAGCCCGGCGCCTGTGCTCTGGAATCGATACTCAACGGTCACGGGCCGCCCAAAGACCTCGGCGGCGGCGGCGGCCACAAGGCGTCGGTGTTCCGGGTCGTCCAGCGTTGACCGCGCAAAGGCGTTCCCGTTCTGCAGGACGACGATCAGCCTGTCGCCCTCGCACGCAACGTCCTGTGGCTCGGCGAGCAACGCGGCGAGCGACCGCTTCTGCCGTTCCAGCGCCTGCGTGACGCGGCCCCAGCCATCACGCGGGCCCGTGGCGCGCTCGGCCGGCGCAGGTGATGGCGGATCAACCGGGGCGCGGGGGGCGGTCGCCGCCGCCGTGGGACCAGGCGCGAACATGGGAAGCGCCGCGGCCTCAGGATTGTCGACGCGGTGCCCGGACGGCAACCCGGCCTCGAGCGCGGCCAGACGCGCGAGCAGCGTCTCAAGACTCTGTATGGAGCGGACCTCCGTCGCCTCGACCAGTGCCATCTCCAGAACGAACCGCGGATAGGGAGCCCGCCGCATCTCAAACTCGGCCCGACTCAGCACCTGAAAGATGGTTTCGAGATCCGCAAGCGTCATCACCTCGGCCTGCGCTCGAATCGTCTCCGGCGGTACGCGGCTCAACTGCAGCAGGGGCGCGGGGTCTTTGCTCGCTTTCGAGATCATCAGGTCGCGCAGGTGGCCCAGCAGCTCCTGGCAGAACCGCTGCAGGTCGTCCCCCCTGGCGCTGAGCGACTCAACGACCGCCAGCGCATGGTCGGCGTCGCGCTCGATGATCGCCTGGGTCGTCTGCGCCAGCAACTCTCCCTCCACCAGCCCCAGCACGATCGCCACGTCCTCCTCCCCGACGACGTCGCCGCTATAGGCGATGACCTGGTCCAGCAGGCTTTGGGCGTCTCTGAGGCTCCCCTCGGCGGCGCGGGCAATCGCCTTCATGGCGCCGTCCGACACGGCCGCCCCCTCCTCGGATGCGATCTGTTGCAGGCGCGGCAGGATCTCCGCCTGCCCCAGGCGCCGAAAGTCGTGGCGTTGGCACCGCGACAGGATGGTAGGCGGAATCTTGTGCGCATGTGTGGTCGCCAGGATGAAGATGACCCCGGGCGGCGGCTCCTCAAGCGTCTTGAGCAGCGCATTGAAGGCCGGTTCGGTCAGCATATGGACCTCATCGATGATGATCACCTTGTGCTTGTCGCGCGACGGGGCATACCGAACGATTTCGCGCAGTTCCCGCACCTCATCGATCCCCCGATTGGAGGCGCCGTCGATCTCGAGGCAGTCGACGGAGCGGCCCGCTGCGATCGCGTTGCAGCTTGCACACTGGCTGCACGGATCGGGGGTGCGGCCCCGCTCACAGTTGAGCGCCTTGGCCAGAATGCGGGCGGTGGTCGTCTTACCGACCCCGCGCGGGCCGGTAAAGAGCAGGGCGTGGGCGACGCGGTCTTTGGCGATGGCATTCTTCAGCGTCTGGGTGACCGGCTGCTGACCCACCACCTCGTCAAAGTTCTGCGGCCGCCACCGCCTGGCGAGTACTAGGTAGGACATCTTAACTCCGGGGTTAGGGTATAGAGGTTGGGGGTTGGGGTATAAAGTTCAGAAGGGGGCCGTCCCACTAAACCCTAAACCCTCTACCCTGTTTTAATTGGCCGTGCACCCGCCGTCGATCGCGGCTGCCGGGCTGTACCGGTGACCGAGGCTCCGGCCGAGCTTCCCCGCGGCACAGGAGCGTGTCTGTTTACCGTTGCTTCCTTCCGGATCTGGCGGGGTTCACAAACTCTCCTTGCGCGGGACCCAACCATCATCACGCCGGTCACAGGCCATCGCTCGACAACGTAAGACCTCGGGCGGGGATTCGATCCCGCTAGAGCGGATTGCGGGTACAGGGCACCGCTAACTCCCCATCTAGCACGGCCAAGTCGATTCCTGCTCATGATACCGCAGCTTGCCCCATGTCGGCTTCCAGCAACCGCTTGACGTATTCCGTAATCCCTCGGTCGATGGGATAGCGCGGCGTATAGCCCAGTTCCACGCCGGTGAGGCTCGCATCGGCCTCGGTGTGCGGCTGATAGAACGGGTACGGGTTGTCAAAGTAGTCGGGGTCGTAGTCGGTCCCGAGGGCTTTATTGAGCAGCGCGATGACGTCATTAAACGTGGTCGAGCGCCCCGAGCCGACGTTGTAGACGCCGCCACGATCGACCTCGGCGGCCAACAGCGTCGCCTCTACGACGTCTTTGACATAGACAAAGTCACGCGCCTGCTCCCCATACTTAAAGATCCGCGGCCGCTTCCCCGCTCGAATCTGCTGCGCCAACTGATAGATCATGCTGGCCGCGGCCCCCTTGTGGGCCTCGCCCGGCCCATACACATTGAAGTATCGGAGTCCGACTGTTCTAAAACCTCCCGGCGTATCAGTGCACCGCCTGGCCAGATTCTCCAGAAGCATCTTGGAAAAGCCGTACACATTCGCAGGGTGGATCGGCTGATCCTCCTGCATTCGGCCTGAACCACGGATACCGTAGACGGCAGCCGAAGAGGCATAGACCAGGGGCGCCCCTGAGCGTCGCGCAAACTCCGCCACTCGCCGAAAGCCTTCTACGTTGCTCCAGATCATCTGTCGCGCATCGGTGACGGTGGTATCGGTAATCGAGGCCAGATGGAACACCACCTGAAATTCACCCGGCTGAAAACGGCTCAAGGGATCCAGCGATGCGAGGTCCTGGGCCACCAGATCGCCTCGAAACCCGATCAGGTTACTGAAATCGCCGGAGCGGAAATCGTCGATGATGGTGATCCGGACATCGGGGTATCGCCGCTCCAACTCCAGGGCCAGATTCGACCCGATAAACCCGGCCCCACCCGTAATCAGCGCGCTTTCCATGTTTACCCCTAGGGGTTGGGTGATAGGGGTTGGGGGGTGGGGTAAAGGGCCACAACTACCGGCTTCCTTTTTTCCCACACCCTATACGCTCCACCCTATACCCTGTTTTTGATGGCGGAGAGGCCGGGATTCGAACCCGGGGCAGAGTTTCCCCCGCACACGCTTTCCAGGCGTGCCAGTTAAGCCGCTCCTGCACCTCTCCGCATAAAGACAGGGTTTAGGGGATAGGGGTTAGGGTGTAGCAATGCAGTGCGCTCTCCCCTTCTCTTACCCTACACCCTCAACCCTATACCCTGTTTTTGTATGGCGGAGAGGGGGGGATTCGAACCCCCGGAGCAGTTACCCGCTCAGCGGTTTTCGAGACCGCCCGATTCAACCACTCTCGCACCTCTCCGCGCTAAAGCACCGTCAGGCGTGAGGGGTGAGGCGTAAGGGGCGAAGGGCCTCCCCCTTCTTTCCCCTACCGCCTTACCCCTTACTCCTTACGTCGTTCTTGATGGCGGAGAGGCCGGGATTCGAACCCGGGCTGCACCTTTCGGCACAGACTCGCTTAGCAGGCGAGCACCTTCGGCCACTCGGTCACCTCTCCGCATAAGAGCAGGGTTTAGGGATTAGGGTATAGGGTTTAACTCTTTCCCTTTCTTACCCTCCACCCTAGACCCTAGTTTTCCTTGGCGGAGGGGGTAGGATTCGAACCCACGAGGCTTTCGCCTAACGGTTTTCAAGACCGCCGCCTTCAACCACTCGGCCACCCCTCCGAAGAGCAGGGGCTAGAGGGTGGGGGATGGGGGTCGGTAACAGCTCACTCCCACGCGCCCCAATCCCTATCCCCTAATCCCCAACTCCTGCTTTTAGCTGATCCGTTCCAGGCCGTCCATATAGGGTCGGAGCGCCTCAGGAACGACAACGCTGCCGTCGGCCTCCTGAAAGTTCTCCAGAATCGCGAGCCATGTCCGTCCCACGGCCACCCCCGACCCGTTCAGCGTATGAACAAACTGCGCCGTCGCCTTCGATGCGGGCCGGTAGCGAATATTGGCTCGCCTCGCCTGGAACGCCTCACAATTGCTGAGCGACGACACCTCCCGATACGTTCCTTGACTCGGGATCCAAAGCTCGATGTCGTAGGTCTTGGCGGCCGCGAACCCCAGGTCGGCCGTGCAGAGCGCTACCACCCGGTACGGCAGGCCCAACCGCTGCAAGACCGCCTCGGCGTGCCGGGTCATCTCCTCCAATGTCTCGTAGGAGCGCTCGGGCTCGACGAGCTTCACCAGTTCCACCTTGTTGAACTGGTGCTGCCGCATGAGGCCCCGCGTGTCTTTGCCGTACGAGCCCGCCTCCCGCCGAAAGCAGGGACTATAGGCCACATAGGACAGGGGGAGCGTTCCGGGCGGCAGGATCTCCTCGCGATGCAGGTTCGTCACCGGGACCTCCGCCGTCGGGATCATATACAGCCCCTCGTCCTTGGTCTTGAACAGCTCCTCGCCAAACTTGGGGAGCTGGCCCGTCCCCCGCATGGCGTCGGCGTTGACCAGTAGCGGCGGGAGGATTTCTGTGTAGCCGTGCTCCTTGCCGTGCAGGTCAAGCATGAAGTCGATCAGCGCGCGCTCCAGCCTGGCCCCGGCCCCCTTCAGGACGGCAAAGCGCGATTGCGCGATGGCGGCCGCTCGCTCGAAGTCCAGGATCCCCAGCGCCTCCCCGAGTTCCCAGTGCGATTTCGGCTCGAAGTCAAACCGGCGCGGACTGCCCCATCGCCTGATTTCGACATTGTCTTCAGCCGATTTCCCGATCGGGACGGAATCATGCGGGAGGTTCGGGAGAAACAGCGCGGCGTCCTGTAAGATCGTCTCCTGTTCCTTGAGTTGTTTTTCCAGCCCGTCGAGTAGCGGCGCGTCGCCGGCGACCTGTGCGATAACGTCGCTTGCGTCCTGGCCTTGTCGCTTGAGTTCGGCAACCTGCTTCGACAGCTCGTTGCGCCGCTGCCTCAGCCGTTCCGCCTCAGCGAGTGTGGCTCGCCGCTCAGCATCGAGCTGAATAAACTCTTCGAGAATAAAGGGCGCAGCGCCCCTGGCCGCAAGTCGCTCGCGCGCCAGCTCGACGTTGTCACGGATATATCTCAGGTCCAGCACGGCCGTCCCTCTGATCCAGGGTTCCCATCCGGGGCCTGCCGCGGCTCACCAGGCATCACCGCGGGCGCAGCAGCAGAGGCGTCACTATAGCACGCCCTCCGGCATCGCTCAAGCCTCGTCGAGCGGGCCCGCCCCGGCTTCCGGTTCAGGCAAGGACGGGGGGCCCTCCGCCTCCCCATCACCCTCGTCGTCGCTGACCAGTCGTGTCACGGCGGCTACGCGATCGCTCAACTCCAGCCCCTGCAGCCGCACTCCCTGAGTGGCCCTTCCGATTAAGCTGATCTCATCTACCCGCATCCTCGTGATCCGCCCCTCCTGAGAAATCATCATGATCTGATCGCCGGACTGCACCAGCATGACCCCGACCGCGGGGCCGTTTCGGTCCGTCACCCGGATGTTGATGATGCCTTTACCGCCGCGGCTCTGCAGTCGGTACTCTTGCGGGTCGGTACGCTTGCCGTACCCGCGCTCCGTCACGGTGAGCACCGCCGCATCCTGGGCGACCACCTCGGCCCCGACGACCTCGTCGCCGGCCTCCAGCGAGATCCCCTTGACGCCGCGGGCCGCACGCCCCGCCGACCGAACCTCATCTTCCTTGAAACGGATCGCCATCCCCTGCTTGGTGCCGAGCAGGACCTCGTCGTCCCCCTTGGTTAACCGGACCGCGATCAACTCGTCCCCCTCGTCCAGCGTGATGGCGATGATGCCGCCTGCGCGGGGGTGGCCGTAGGCATTCAACTCGGTCTTTTTCACAATCCCGCGCCGGGTCGCCATCAGCAGGTAGCGATCAACCTCAAACTGGCGAATCGGGATGACGGTCGTGATCTGCTCCCCATTGCCGAGCTGCAAGAAGTTGGCGAGGGCCTTCCCTTTTGCTGCGTGCCCGAGCTGGGGCAGTTCATGCACCTTCAGCCAATGCACCTTTCCCTGGTTGGTGAAGAGGAGGAGGTGACTGTGGGTCGTCGCGACAAAGAGGTGCTCCACATAGTCCTCCTCCTTGGTCGCCATCCCGCTCATCCCCTTGCCGCCGCGGCGCTGGCTTCGATAGACATTCAGGTTGCTCCGCTTGATATAGCCGCCGTGGGTGATCGGAATGACCATCTCCTCGTCGGCCAGCATGTCCTCCAGCTCGATCTCGGCGGTCTCTTCCAGGATCTCGGTCCGGCGCGCATCGCCATAGGCGTCCTTGACGGCCAGCAGTTCCTCTTTGATGATCTCACGCACCAGGGCTTCGCTGGCGAGGATGGCCCGATACCGCTCGATGGCTGCGATCGTCTCGCTGTACTCATCCTGGATCTTTTGCCGCTCAAGTTGGGTCAGGCGTTGCAGACGCAGCTCCAGGATGGCCTGGGCCTGGATCTGGCTCATGGCGAACTGCGCCATCAGGCCTGCACGGGCGTCATCCGCCGAGCGCGATCGTCGGATCAGGGCGATAACGGCATCCAGGTGGTCCAGCGCGATTCGATATCCTTCCAGGATATGGGCGCGCTCCTCGGCCTTTCGAAGATCGAAGCGGGTCCGCCGCACGACGACGGTCTTACGGTGTTCAATAAAATGGCTGAGCGCCTCCTTGAGCGCCAGGACCTTCGGTTGACCTTCGACAAGGGCGAGCATGATGGCGCCGAAGGTCGATTGCATCGCGGTATGTTTGAAGAGCTGATTCAGGACCGGTTCGGCCGGCTGATCCTTTTTGAGCTCAATGACGATCCGCATCCCCTCCCGATCCGACTCGTCCCGAAGGTCGGCGATCCCTTCGATCTTTCGCTCTCGAACCAGCTCGGCGATCCGCTCGATCAGTTTGGCCTTGTTCACCTGATACGGCAGCTCTGAGACGATAATGGCCTCGCGGGCGCCCCGGCTCTTCTCGACAAACGCCTTGGCGCGCATCCGGATAAGGCCGCGGCCCGTCAGATAGGCATCCCGAATCCCGGTCCGGCCATAGATATAGGCGCCGGTCGGAAAATCGGGTCCCGGCAGCGCGGCCATAAGCTGGTCCGGCGCCGCATTCGGATCCTCCAGCAGGATCAGCAGGGCGTCGACCGTCTCGCCAAGGTTGTGGGGCGGGATGTTGGTGGCCATCCCGACAGCAATCCCCGAAGAGCCGTTGACCAGCAGGTTTGGGAGCGCCGCCGGCAGCAGCATCGGCTCTTCAAGGGTCTCATCGAAGTTTGGCGCGAAGTCTACCGTCTCCTTATCGATGTCCCGCAGCATCTCCTGGGCGATCTTCGCGAGCCGGACCTCGGTATACCGCATCGCCGCGGGCGCGTCCCCATCCACCGAGCCGAAGTTCCCCTGGCCGTCGATAAGGGGATACCGCATGGAAAAGTCCTGAGCCAGGCGAACGATGGTGTCATAGACCGCCGTATCGCCGTGAGGATGGTATTTGCCCAGCACCTCGCCGACGACGCGGGCCGCCTTCTTATAAGCCCTCCCGGCGGTGAGCCCGAGTTCCTGCATGGCATAGAGCACCCTGCGGTGGACCGGTTTCAGCCCATCCCGTACGTCGGGCAGAGCGCGCCCAATGATGACGCTCATGGCGTAGTCCAGGTAGGACCGACGCATCTCCTCGTGGATGTCGGTCGGTCGCAGCTCGCCTACCCGATTTAACCCAATCTGCTGCGGCTCGTCAGGCATTCGCCCCCTCCGCTTCACACAAACGAAAACGGCCCGGTCTCCGGGCCTTGACGTGATGACCGTTCATCGTTGGCATGTCGTCGTGTTCTGGGGGCCACGCTCCCCCCCCCACCCCACACCCTCTACGCCCTACACCCTGGCTGTCACCTAGATATCCAGATTGCTGACCTCCAGGGCATGTCGCTCGATAAAGAGCCGACGCGGCTCCACCTGATCGCCCATCAGGGTGGTAAAGATCTGCTCGGCGGCCACCGCATCCTCGACCTTCACATGAAGCAGGGTCCGGCTTTCCGGATTCATCGTGGTCTGCCACAACTGTTCGGGGTTCATTTCGCCGAGACCCTTGTATCGCTGGATCGTGAGACCCTTTCTGGCCAATGTCAGACTCTTATCAAGCAGATCGCTCCATGATTCGGCGGTCGCGGTATCACCCTCCGTCGCGACTACGAACGGGGGGGCGCCAAGTCCCGACAGGGCGGCGGCCGCCCCTTCCAGCTCCCGGTATTCCGGCGATCCGACAAGCGCCTGATCGATCGTCGTGATGCTGCGCTGTCCTTTGCCGTTACCGCCAAGGGAGAGGATAATCCGATTGGCCGCCTCCTCTTCATCCCACTCGATCCGTCCTTCAACCGGCCCCAGCCGGTCCGCCTGGGACCGCAATATCTCCAGCAGCCGCGCGAGGAGCCGGTCCGTCTTGCCTTCATCTCTCAGCGTGCCGTAGGAGACGCCGCCGGCCTGGACCGCCGCCGCCACAACGCCGGGATGCCGCCCACGCCGCTCCATGGCCCGCAGGCAGCCTTGCCACACCATCAGCTTCCGAAGGATGCCGACCAGTCGCTGCCCGGTCCAGGCGGTCCCGCCGTTGCTGCCGTCTATCCGGAGTGTTTCGCCCGCGGTCTCCAACAGGTGCTCTTCCATCGCCCGGTCGTTCTTGAGATACCGTTCGACCTTCCCCCGTTTGACCTTGTATAGCGGGGGTTGGGCGATGTAGAGATGGCCCCCCTCGACGATTTCACGCAGGTGTCGGAAGAAAAAGGTGAGCAGCAGCGTCCGGATATGCTCCCCATCAACATCGGCATCGGTCATGATAATGATCCGGTGATAGCGCAGTCGCCCGAGGTCGAATTCGGGATCGATGCCGGCTCCGATGGCCGAGATCAGGACCCGGATCTCCGCCGACGACAGCATCTTGTCGGCCCGCGCCCGCTCGGTATTCAGGATCTTCCCCCGCAGCGGCAGGATCGCTTGAAATCGCCGATCGCGGCCCTGCTTCGCCGAGCCTCCGGCCGAATCGCCCTCAACGATATACAGCTCACAGAGGGCGGGATTTTTCTCGGAACAGTCGGCCAGCTTGCCAGGCAGATCATCCCCGTCGAGCGGGCCCTTCCGCCTTGCCAGTTCTTTTGCCTTGCGGGCCGCTTCCCGCGCGCGGGCCGCGTCGGCGGCCTTTTCCACGATACGCCGGCCGATGGCCGGGCTCTCTTCCAGATACTCGGCCAGCTTCTCATTGACGACGGTTTCCACCAGGCCCTTCATGTCGGGGTTGTTGAGGCGGGCCTTGGTCTGCCCTTCAAATTGAGGGTTGGGGAGCTTCACGCTGATGACGGCGGTGAGCCCCTCACGGATGTCGTCGCCGGTAAGCGTCGCCTTGAGGTTCTTCAGCAGATCGTGAGAGGCGGCATAACTGTTGATCGTCCTGGTCAGGGCCGATCGAAATCCGATCAGATGGGTCCCGCCGTCATGGGTATTGATGTTGTTGGCAAAGGAGAACACCGTCTCGCCGTAGCCGTCGTTGTACTGGATGGCGACCTCAATGACGGTCAGGTCACGCTGGGCCTCGATATGGATCGGCTTGGGGTGAAGAACGGCCTTGTTCTCATTCAGCAACTCGACGAACGACCGGATCCCCCCCGTATAGTAGAACTCCCGTGTCTCGTTGATCCGTTCATCGGTCAGCCGAATACGGAGGCCCTTATTCAAAAACGCCAGCTCCCGCAGCCGATTACTGAGGGTATCGAGGCTGAATACTCGATCGTCGAAGATCTCACGGTCCGGAACGAAGGTAACACGGGTTCCGGTCTTCCGCGCCTTCCCGACCTCTTCAAGATCACCCGTCGGCTTGCCCCGCTCATACTGTTGAAGATACCGCTTGCCGTCACGCCAGATCTCGACCTCGAGCCGCTCTGCAAGCGCATTGACGACGGACAGACCGACGCCGTGCAACCCGCCCGACACCTTGTAGGCCGAATTATCGAACTTGCCGCCGGCATGAAGGGTGGTCATCACCACCTCCACGGCCGGCCGGCCGGTCTGCTCGTGGATATCGATCGGGATGCCGCGGCCGTTATCCAGAACACTGATACTATTGTCCGAGTGGATCGTCACCTCCACCTGGTCGCAGTATCCGGCGAGCGCCTCATCCACGCTATTATCCACAACTTCGTAGACGAGGTGGTGGAGCCCGTCCGGACCCGTGCTGCCGATATACATCGCCGGGCGCTTCCGTACCGCCTCAAGACCCTCGAGGATCCGGATCTGGGTCGCGTCGTAGACCTCAACCGGGGTCGATGGGTCCGGTCCACCCTGACTCGTCAGAGGGTTGGGGTGATCTTTCGATTCTTGATTCATACACCTCGTCCTATCGGTAAGTAGTGACCAATAATCGGTGGTACGTGATCAGTGAACAATGGCCGACTCGCCGGTCACTCTCTAAAGCCTCATCGGCATAATAACACACGTATATCGCGCGTCGCCCTTACCGGAAAACAGAGCCGGACTGAGCGCATCCTGCAACCGGATCGTCGCCTGATCGGTAGTCAACGCACCAAGAAAATCCAGGATATACCGTGCGTTGAATCCTACCGTCACCTCCTCCTGTTGATATTCGACATCGAGACGTTCCCGTGCCTCCCCAAGATCAAGGTTGACACAACTCAACAGCAGCCTCCCGGGTATCAACTTCAAGGTGGTGGGGAGCGCGCGCTCACCAAGAATGGTGGATGTACGCCGAAGCCCCGCAACAAAGGTCTCGCGGTTGACGGTCACCTCTTTGGTCGCATTCACAGGAATGACCTGCTCATAATTAGGGAATTGTCCCTCAATAAGACGCGCATCAATCAGGGTATCATCGGTCTGAAGGAGTAGATGATTGTCGGAAATCTCAATCATCACCTCTCCAGGATCTTCTCGCAGTAACTTCAGCGTCTCAGCCGCAGCCTTCCGCGGAATAATAGCATCGACTTGAGCGGTTAACTGACAGCTATCAGCCGACAGCTCATGGGTCGTTATGGCCAGCCGATGACCGTCGGTCGCCACCATTCGCACATCCGTCGGCGTCACCCGAAAAAGGATGCCGTTTAATGTATACCGAGTCTGATCTGAGGAGACGGCGAAAAGCGTCCGGCGAATCATATCACGAAACAGGCGACGATCCAGGACAATCCCGCCCTGCTTGGCTTCGCGCATCGATGGAAAATCATCCCGGGAGAGGCCCTTTATTTTGAATTCGGAGTTGCCACAGGTGATCGTGGCGGTCAATTCCCCATCAACGGTAAGGTCAACGGTAGTTGCAGGGAGCTCGCGGACAATTTCATAGAGTTTTCTGGCTGAAAGCGCAATAGATCCCTCCTGTAACACCTGTCCAGGAATCCGTTTGCGGACCCCAACATCCAAATCGGTTCCAAACACCGACAGGTGGGAGGAGGAGGCTTCAAGGAGAAGGTGGGAGAGGATGGGAAGACTTCGTTTGGTTTCAACAACAGCCTGAATAGGCCCAACACCGTCCAGTAGATCATCCCGCAACGCGTTGATGTGCATATACTCCTCACTCCTCCGAAAGGATTATGGGGTTATTCTATTAAAATATCTTTAAGAAGATCTTGTAAAGATCGAAGTAGTAATAGGGCCCCTGGAAATGTGGATGATTTAATCAAGCCGCATGCACACCGGCTCTATAGAGATTCTGTGTCAGTTGAATGCTGTGTAAAACCGGCACACTCACGAAGTGTATCAACAGGTGTCAACAGGGTTCCCACAGCGAACGGTACCCTGTCGAGACCGGTCACTTACGCACACCTTGTCCACACCTGTTGAAAACTATTATCGCTTTATATTCAGATACTTAGATAAAAACCTACATCACGCAGAGCAAAAGGAAGGCAATACGCGTCAGCCCAGTGGGTTCCATACACTATTTGGGCTTGACAGCGGAAAAGTGAGAAGTTATATTTAGCTTCATTTTCGTGATCAATTGGACGTCAACCCTCTACTGTTCAAAGGGAACTTATTATGAAACGGACGTACCAACCTAATAACAGTAAGCGAAAACGAACGCACGGCTTCCTTGCTCGAATGAGCACCCCAAACGGCCGAAATGTCATCAAGCGAAGAATGGCTAAGGGCCGAAAAAGGCTCACCGTGTAATTAATCTTGTTCTTCGCCCCCGCTGTGTGCCGCCAGTCTAATAGTCTCAAACGTTAGAGATCGATCACGGAAATGCAACAGCCGGAATCGAGCGGTACAGCTCGGCCAAGAAGGGCTTTTTACACCGGTTATTTTACGCTTTATGCTCGGTTTGCGTCAACAAAAAAACAAGCGCTTAGATTGGCGTTCGGCGCACGCACGGGGGCAGCAGTCGTTCGAAACCGGGCAAAACGCCAATCACGCGAGGCGTTCCGACTCAATCGTGACCGGCTTCCCGAGAATATTGAGATTCTCATCACCTCCAAAAAAGGGATCGGCGCGCTGAGCCGACGAGATATGAGGAATCAAATTCGCAGCCTTTTTGAATATGTGTGCAGACACTCACCACCGAATCCCTCCAAATCGGTCAAATCGGATGATGCCAGCGTTCATTGCTAGAGGGATGCTGGCAGCATACAAGGTCGTTGTGTCGCCGCTACTCCCCCCGGCCTGCAGATTTTACCCGACGTGTAGTGATTATGCGTACGAAGCGATCGGCAGGTACGGACTGACGCGGGGGCTGCTGCTTGCGGTGCGCCGACTCGCCCGATGTCACCCCTGGTGCGAGGGTGGATACGATCCGGTTCAATAATCGGTCTCCGGGCTGGATCGGTAGCCATAAAAGATAGGAGCTCCATGTCGAATCAAGCTCGTGCACTGTTGGCGGTCGCGCTTGCGACCATCATTCTTTTCGGCGCACAATTCCTCCTGCCTGGCCCTCGAGGGCCGCAGGCGCCGTCGAAGAAAGAGCCTACCTCTACCACGACAACACCGACAGCGCCCCAGCGAGGTGAAGGCGTCGCTGTATCAGGCCAACCGCGTGGACGGGAGGCTGTGCCCGCGTTGCCGGAGCGAGAGGTTGTCGTGGAGACCGATGTCGTGCGCGCCGTCTTTTCCTCTCGGGGTGGGGCGCTGAAAAGTTGGCGGCTCAACCAGTATCGGATTGCCAACGGGCAGGGGCTCGAGTTGGTAGCGTCGCCGCAGGACGGGTTGCTGCGCCCGCTGTGGACCTCGAGCGGCAATCCGGAGGAGCCGGCGCCTGCCGACTTCGATGCCGATAAATCGCAACTCAGCCTTCGGTCAGCGTCCGACACCGGAGCGATCACCTTCTCATCGCGCGGAGGCGGGCCTCTTCAGCTCTCCAAGCGTCTGACATTCAAGACCAACAGTTACCGCGTTGAGGTCGAACTGTTCTGGAAAAACACCGGCAAGAAGCCGATCACCATTACACCAGAACTGGCGTGGGGTCCGGGTTTTTATAGCGGGGCCGGTAAGCAAACCGCGGAGGCGGTGTCGGCCACAAGTTGGATAGACGGCCGTCGTGTGACGGATGACCTTCGCAGCCTGAAAGACCCCGTCACGCATAGCGGGCGGGTGTCGTGGACGGCCCTGCAGAATCTGTATTTTGCCGCAGCACTGTTGCCGGAGGGGAAAGACAGCGTGGCGGTGGTGCGCAAGGCGCCGGAGGGCCAACCGGTAATCGCCCTTGCCTCGTCGGCGCAGAGCATCGACCCGGGAGGGGAGCTGATTCAACGCTTCGCCTTCTACGGCGGGCCGAAGGAGCTCGACCATCTCAAGGCGGCCGGATCTGACCTGAGTCAACTCGTCGACCTGGGGTGGTTTGACGCGCTCGCCCGCCCGGCGCTTTATCTGCTCCGGTTCTTGCATCGTGTCAGCGGGAACTACGGCGTTGCAATCATTTTGGTCGCCTTGATCCAGAAGATCGTATTGCATCCCCTGACGGTAAAAAGTCTTCGATCGATGCAGGCAATGAAGGACCTGCAACCAAAGATTGCGGCCATCTCGGAGCGGAACAAGAACAATGCCACAAAGAAACAACAAGAGGTCATGGCGCTGTATAGAAAGCACGGGGTCAATCCATTGGGCGGCTGCCTCCCCATGCTGCTTCAACTCCCGATCTTCGTTGCGTTGTACAATGCCCTTTCGAGCTCGGTGGAGATGTGGCGGGCGCCGTTTCTTTGGATCAACGATCTCTCACGACCGGATGCGCTCTTTACAGTAGAGATGTGGGGCTTGAAGGACTACCCCTTCAACCTGCTCGCGCTCCTCATGGGGGCCAGCATGTTCTTTCAGCAAAAGATGTCTCCCCCCAGCTCAAGCGATCCGCAGCAGGCCAAGATGATGCTGTGGATGATGCCGACACTGTTCACCTTTATGTTTTGGAACTTCCCCTCGGGGCTGGTGTTGTACTGGCTTGTAAACAATGTCCTCCAGATGGGCCAGCAGGCCTGGCTACAGAGGCAAGGCAAGCTCGCCCTCAGTCGACCGGAAACCACCTAAAAGACCGATCCGACCGGTGCCCGCAGAGGGCCGACGGGCTGCGGTCAGCGGTAGCGAGCTGCTGCGCCGCGGGCTGGATCGCATAGGGCTTCAGTTAACACCGCCCCAGCGGGATGCCCTCGGCATCTACTTGTCTGAACTGCAACGGTGGGCTCCTCAGGTAAATCTGACCGGGTTGAGATCCGAGGGCGCGATCGTTCGCGAAGGATTCCTGCGCTCCCTCACCCACCGGCTCGCCTTCGAGCCCACCCCGACCGTGCATGCCATCGATATCGGATCGGGCGCGGGCTTCCCCGGCCTGGTGTTGAAGATCGGCTACCCGGAGATCAACATGGTCTTACTGGAGCCGAGGCGTCGCCGAGCCACCTTTCTGCGGGCGATTATTCGACGTCTTGGGCTGGTCGGGGTTCGGTGTATCCAGGCGAGAGCGGAAGAGCTTTGCGCCAATCCCGAGCATCAGGGCAGGTATGATGTGGCCTTTGCGCGTGCGGTTGGGCCGGTTCCGGCGATGGCGTGTCTGGTTGAACCGCTCCTCAGGCCTGGCGGGCGACTGATTTTGCAGGCGGGCCAAGAGGCGCGCGACGCGCTTCCGTCGATGCGCCCTCTGCTCACACCAATGGGAATACGAGTACAGATCGTAGATGGACCCGCCCCCGATACCGGCTATGCGCCCACCTGTCTGCTTATCTTGGAGAAGACTGCCCGCTAAACTATGTTTCACGTGAAACCTCTCGCAATTCTGCGCTTTGTTGCCGTCGCCGGCTGTGTTACCCTTCTGGGTTAAGTGAGAGGGGGAGGGGAATGCGGATCATCGCTATCGCGAACCAAAAGGGTGGGGTCGGCAAAACGACAACGGCGGTGAATCTGGCGGCGTCGTTTGCCGCATCAGCGCAGCGGACGCTCCTTGTTGATCTGGATCCCCAGGGTAATGCCACAAGCGCATTGGGGATAGGGCGCGAGGCGACGCCGACCGCCTATGACCTGTTGATGGAGGGGGTGAAGGTCGCTGAGGTGGCGCGACCGACGGTAGCCCCAGGGCTGGACCTGGTCCCCGCAGGCGAGCGCCTGATTGGGGCCGAGGTCGAGCTGGCCTTGAGTGCGGATCGAGAGGATCGCCTGAGGGGTGCATTAGGGGCAGGGTCGGACACATACGCCTTTGTCCTGATCGACTGCCCGCCCTCCCTTGGTCTGCTGACGGTCAATGCCCTCGCGGCGGCTCACTCGGTTCTGATCCCGCTCCAATGCGAATACTACGCCCTGGAGGGCTTGGCCCGCATTATGGAGGCGATCACCCTCTGTCGGGCGAGGCTCAACCCTGATCTGCAGATCGAGGGGATCGTCCTGACCATGTACGACATGCGGCTCAATATCTGTGAGCAGGTAGAACAGGAGGTGCGGCGCCACTTTCCGCACTCGGTCCTGAGAACAGTGATTCCCAGAAACGTACGACTGAGCGAGGCGCCCAGCTTCGGGAAACCGGTTCTGCTGTATGACAGTCGTTCGTCTGGGGCCGAGAGTTACCTTCACCTAGCCAGGGAGATCATCGATGGCGCAACGCAGGGCCCTCGGTAGGGGGCTGGAGACATTGATCCCCGGGGCAGAGCGGTCCGGGGTCATGCAGATTCGCATAGAGGAGATCGTGCCGGGCACGCTTCAACCCCGCCGCTCCATGAACGATGCCAAGCTCAACGAGCTGGCGGCCTCCATCCGGGCGCATGGGGTGCTTCTCCCCATTCTGCTTCGTCGAGACGGAGGGCGGTTCGAGGTGGTGGCCGGGGAGCGGCGCCTCAGGGCTGCGCGGATTGCGGGACTCGACACGGTTCCGGCCCTGGTGAAGGAGCTCTCCAGCCATCAGGCGCTGGAGGTGGCGCTGGTCGAGAACCTGCAGCGGGAGGATCTGAACCCGATTGAGCAGGCTGAGGCCTACCTGAGACTTCAGGATGAGTTTGGGTTGACCCAGGAAGAGGTGGCGCGGCGGGTCGGTCGGGACCGCTCGTCGGTGGCCAACGCACTCCGGCTTCTCAAGCTGCCCAAGCCGATCCAGACCGACCTGATTGACGGCGTCCTGTCCGAAGGGCACGCCCGAGCCCTGTTGGGTCTTGAGCGGCCCGCGGACCAGATCGGGGTGCGTGACGAGACGATTCGCCGAGGCCTGTCCGTACGCGCCACCGAGGCGCTGGTTCGACGGCTGAAACAGCCCGACGCCTCCAGGCGGCGCCCGACAACCAACGAACCGGCGATTCTGGTAGCCGAGGACGCCCTTCGACAGGCGCTCGGCACCAAGGTTCAGATCAGCAGGAAGGGAAAGGGGGGGAAGATCGAGGTGGAATTTTACTCGATGGACGACCTCGATCGGATCTACGAGCGCATCTGCGGGCGCGGCTGAGTGATAGATGTTGCACGTGAAACATTGCCGGGGCCGACTTGCTTAACCGGGCAGCGAAGGCGCTGGCCTTCCCCCTGGAAGATCGGGAGTGGCCGCGGAAGATTGCGATAGGGGGCGGCATCGGACTGCTCCTCGAGGGCCTGTTTGTCACCCTGAGCCTCCTGCTCACTCGAGACCTCGCCCCCGCAGGCTCCCTGCTGGCGCAGGCCGCCAATTTTCCCATCCTCGGCTTTGTGCTGGCAACCTTTCAGGGCGCCCTCGCGATCCCTCCGGCGGGCTCGTTACCGTCATGGCGGCAATGGGCGAGCCTGTCCGCGAAGGGGCTGCTGCTGTTTGCGCTGACCATGGCCTACGAGATCGTCCCCATCCTCTTCGTCGTTTCCGGCTTCGGCCTCCTGGTCAAGGGGGGAACCAGACTGGTGCTGGGTGTCGTCCTGGTCATGGTCGGAATGCTCGCGGGGATCACGGTCGGATTTTTTCTTCCGATGGGGATTGCGAGGTATCTAGAGGAGCGGCGGCTTGAGGCCGTCTTGCACCCTGCGGTTGTCTGGGGGCAGATCCGAACGGTTCTAGCAGAGTACGTCGAGGCATATCTGCTCGCCCTCGGAGCGTTCATTGTGGCGGGGCTCATTGGGGCCATTCCGGCCGTTGGCCTCCTGCTGTGGCCGTTTCTTACGTTCTATCTCCTGATAGTCGGCGCCCGCCTGTTCGGCACGGTCTGCTCAGCCAGATGAGCATCTACCTTGACTATAACGCTACGACCCCCGTCCGGCCAGGGGTTCTGGACGCAATGCGACCCCATTTCGAGTCGTGCTTCGGCAACGCAAACTCGGGCCATCGTCCAGGTCGCGAAGCCAAACGGGCGCTGGAAGAGGCCCGCGAGACCTTGGCGTCGGCGCTTGGCGCACGGGACAAGGCGAGTGTCGTCTTCGTGTCGGGGGGCACAGAGGCCGACAATCTGGCCATCAAGGGCGCGGCCTGGGCCGCACGGGAGCGCGGACGCCACATCGTGACCTCGGCGGTCGAGCACCGGGCCGTCCTCAATGCCTGTCGCGCCCTTGAGGCTCAGGGTTTCGAGGTCAGCTATCTGCCGGTCGATGTCGAGGGCCTGATCGATCCAGAGACGGTCAGGCGAAGCCTTCGACCCGACACCATCGTTGTCTCCTTTATGCACGCCAACAACGAGACCGGGGTGATTTTTCCAGTCGCCGAGATCGGGCAGCTTGTGCGGGAGCGCGGGATCGTCTTTCATGTTGATGCCGTTCAGACCTTCGGTCGTTTGCCGGTAGATATCGAGGCCATGGGAGTCGATCTGCTCACTGTATCGGGGCACAAGATTTACGGGCCGAAGGGAATTGGGGCGCTCTATATTCGCCCGGGGACACAGATCACCCCACAGATACATGGAGGGGAGCAGGAGCACGGCATGAGAGCCGGGACGGAAAATGTGGCCGCAGCCGTCGGCCTGGCCTGTGCGGCCAGGTTTGCGCTCGCATCGATGTCGGCCGAGGGCCACCGACTACGGGCGCTCCGGGATCGCCTCGAGGCGGCGACTCTTGGCCGGATCGCCGGGACGCGGCGGAACGGCGACCCGAACCGACGGCTGCCCAACACCTCCAACATCTCGTTTCAGGGGATTCGGGCGGACTTACTGATGGTCGCCCTGGATCTGGAGGGGGTCGAGGCCTCCGCGGGTGCCGCCTGCGCCGCGGGCTCGCTTGAATCGTCACATGTGCTGCAGGCGATGGGCCGAACGCCGGAGATCGACGGGGGCGGGATCCGGTTTTCCCTGGGCGCCGGGACGACGGAGGTGGAGGTCGAGCGCGTCATCGAGCTCTTGCCGCCGCTGGTGGCACGGGTCCGCGCCGCACAAGCACAGGGGATAAGGGTTAGGGGATAGGGTAAGAGCGGAAAAGACAAGGATCAAATCCATGAAGCGCAAACCGAGAGTTGTTGTGGCGATGAGCGGCGGGGTCGACAGCGCCGTTGCCGCTGCGCTGCTCATGGAGCAGGGGTATGAGGTTGTCGGGATCAGCCTGAGGCTGTTGCCTCGAGACGCCGGGAACGGCTCGGAGCGGGCCGACCGCTGCTGCTCCGCGAAGGACGCCGAGGACGCGAGGTGTGTGGCCTCGCAACTGGGCATCCCCTATTACGTCTTGAATTATGAGTCGCAGTTTCATCGCGACGTGATCCGCGAGTTTACAGAAGCGTATCTCAGCGGACTGACCCCGAATCCCTGCGTGCGCTGTAATGAGACGATCAAATTCGGCTCCCTGCTGCAGCAGGCGGTGGGGTTGGGGGCCGCGCAACTGGCGACCGGACATTATGCGTGGGTTACGCGAGGACCTGGGGGTCGTTACCTGCTGCGCCGCGGAATCGACAACGAGCGGGACCAGAGCTACTTTCTTTACAGTCTGACCCAGGACCAGCTCGCAAGACTCTCATTTCCCGTTGGTCAGATGACTAAGATCCAGGTCCGGGAATGGGCGTCGGCCTATGGCCTGCGGATCGCCGACAAGGCCGACAGTCAGGACCTCTGCTTTGTCGGCCGCGATTACCGGACCTACCTTCGGGAACAGTGCGGGGACCGTCTGCGACCCGGCCCCATTACCGATAGCGGCGGCCGGATTCTCGGACAGCACCGGGGCCTGGCGCTCTACACCGTCGGTCAGCGCAACGGCCTCGGGATGGCGGGGGGCCCTTTTTACGTCATCCGGCTTGACCCGACGGCCAACGCGGTCGTCGTGGGCAGACGGGATGAGTTGCAGCGGCATGAATTTGTGGCCGACCGGCTCAACCTGATCGCGTGGGACCGCTTGAACGACGAGCGGCCCGTCTTTGTGAAGGTTCGCTCTCGGCAGGCCGCGATGCCGGCAACGGTGAGTCCCCTTGGCGACGGGCGGGTCCGGGTCCGGTGGGAGGAACCCCAGCCCGCACCCGCGCCGGGCCAGGCGGCCGTGTTCTACGATGCGTCCGAGCCCGACCTGCTCGTGGGCGGCGCCATCGTCGCGGCCGATGCCGAGGTCGGCTGTGGCGTTGTGGGCAAAAAAGGCTTGACAGATTGTGAACGATAGGGCAAGCTAAGGGGTCTTTGGCGTGTAGAGGGCTGCCGGATTCGACTCAAGGGGCCCGGTGGCGTCTTTTACTGGTGGTATGAACGAGCGGGAGCAGTTCGTCCGGGGCACGCAGGTTGGCGCGCTTGGCCTTATCGCGGCCGGGCTCGTCGGTTTCGGACTGTTCGGGAAGTGGGATTGGGCCCTGGGCCTGGCCGTCGGCGCCCTCGTTAGCCTGTTCAGTTTCAGGCTGATTGTTCTCACGGTGGTCCGTCTCACGGAGCGCTCGACGCCCCGATCGCGTGGTCAGCGGTACTGGTGGGTCCGATCCATTCTGAGGCTCCTTGGGGTCGCCCTCATCGTGTTTCTCGCGATCGTCTACCTGCCTGTGAATCTGATCGGAATGGCGCTCGGCCTGCTTGTCGTTCAGCTTGGCATGGGCGGCTACTTCATCGTTCGTTCGTCGCTGCCGGACACGAATGCCGCCAGCCAAGAACAGAAATAACAATCGTCATTGCGAGGAGCGGAGCGACGAAGCCATCTCGTAATGTTTCTGGAGGAGAACGGTGGGATTGCCGCGCTCCCTCTGGTCGCTCGCAATGACAGGGTTAAATATGGGGGAACGAAAACCATGATGAAGGATCGTATTCGACTTGTTGCGGCAGTCGCCTGTTGCCTCGGCCTGTCGCTTGTCGCGGCCCTCCCTGTCTGGGCCGCCGAGGAGGCCCATGGGGGCGGGGAGCAGCCCGGGATCATCAACCTGAATATGACACTGCTTATTCAGGTGGTGAACTTCCTGATCCTGATCACCGTACTGTACAAGTTCCTGTTTAAGCCGCTCACCCAGTTCCTGGCCACGCGGGCCGACGGGATCAAGCGCTCGCTGGAGGAGGCCAAGACGGCGAAAGAGGCCGCCGCCCAGGCGCAGAAGGAGTACGAGGCGCAGATTCTGGCGACTCGCCGGGAGGCGGCCGCCATGCGAGAGGCTGCGGTCCGCGAGGTGGAGGAGGAGCGGCAGCGTCTGCTCAAGGCATCGCGTGACGAGGCCGCCCGTCTGGTCACCGAGGCCAAGGCGCAGATCGAGCAGGAGGTCAAACGGGCCAAGGCCGAGCTTCGCCAGGAGGTGGTCGGGCTCTCTCTCGGTGTCGCCGAGCGCGTCATCGCCCGCAGCCTGACGACCGATGATCACCGTCGCCTGGCCGAGCAGGTGATGGCCGAAATCGGGAGCGGCCGGTGAGGGCCGCCGGTCTCGCCAGACGATATGCCAAGGCGCTGGCCGATGTCGCGTCGGACCAGCACCTGCTGGAGGCGGTCGGACGCGATCTCCATACCGTGGTCGAGACCATCAAGCGGACGCGCGAGATCACGATCTTCTTCGCAAGCCCCGCCGTCCCGCTGACCGATAAGCGGCGCGTTCTCCACACGATTGCGGAGGGGACCGGCGTGAAGCCGCTCACCGCGAATTTTCTGAATCTCATCCTGGAAAAACGACGGTTCGCGCACCTCGGCGAGATCGTCCTCGCGTATGAGGAACTGACCGACGAGCGGCTGGGCCGCGGGAAGGCAACCGTCACCTCAGCGGCCCCGCTGCCCGAACCGATCATGCGGGGACTGAAGGAGCGCCTGAAGGCCGCAACCGGGAAAGAGATCTATCTGGAGGCGCAGGTCGACCCTGCCATTGTGGGCGGTTTTGTGGCGCAGATCGGCAGCACCATCTACGATGGATCCGTCAGGACACAACTGAAAAGGGTACGCGAACACCTGCTGAAGAGCGAGTATCGCTGATACTGAAAGGGTAGCGGAATGGCGCAGATCAAAGCGGAAGAGATCACCGAAATCATCAAGCAGCAACTGGCCGGTTACGAGGCCTTGGTGGATGTGGCGGAGGTCGGCACCGTTATCGAGGCAGGCGACGGGATCGCCCGCATCCACGGCTTGGAGAAGGCCATGGCCGGCGAACTGCTGGAGTTCCCGCACGACGTCTACGGGATGGTGCTGAACCTCGAAGAAGACAATGTCGGCGCGGTCCTGCTGGGCGAGGCCGAGGCCATCAAAGAGGGCGATCTGGTTAAGCGGACGAGGCGGATCGCCTCGGTGCCGGTGGGCGAGGCGCTGGTGGGCAGGGTCGTCAACGCCCTGGGCCAGCCGATAGACGGCAAGGGCCCCATCGACGCCCAGGAGCTTCGGCCCATCGAGCGGTTGGCCCCCGGCGTGGTGGACCGCCGACCGGTCAAGGAGGCGCTGCAGACCGGCATTAAGGCCATCGACGCGATGATCCCGATCGGCCGAGGTCAGCGCGAGCTGATCATCGGCGACCGCCAGACCGGCAAGACCGCCGTCGCTATCGACGCCATCATCAATCAGAAGGGGAAGGACGTCTTCTGCGTCTATGTCGCGGTCGGACAGAAGCGCTCTACCGTCGCCCAGGTCGTCAAGACGCTGGAAGAGGCTGGGGCGATGGCCTACACCACGGTTGTTGCCGCGACCGCGTCGGAACTGGCGCCGCTCCAGTATATCGCCCCGTATGCCGGCTGCGCCATGGGCGAGTACTTCCGCGACTCCGGCCGTCACTCCCTCTGTGTCTACGACGATCTGTCCAAGCATGCCCAGGCCTATCGCCAGCTCTCGCTGCTGCTGCGTCGGCCGCCCGGCCGCGAGGCCTACCCGGGCGACGTCTTTTACCTGCATTCGCGCCTGCTGGAGCGCGGGGCCAAGTTGAATGACGATCTGGGCGGCGGGTCGCTCACCGCGCTGCCGATCATCGAAACCCAACTCGGCGACGTCTCGGCCTACATCCCGACCAACGTCATCTCGATCACCGATGGCCAGATCTACCTGGAAACCGACCTGTTCTTCGCCGGCGTCCGGCCCGCTATCAACGTCGGCCTGTCGGTCTCCCGGGTCGGCGGCTCGGCCCAGATCAAGGCGATGCGGCAGGTGGCCGGCAAACTTCGACTCGACCTGGCGCAGTATCGTGAGATGGCCGCCTTCGCCCAGTTCGGGAGCGAGTTGGACAAGGCGACCCAGGCCCAGCTCAATCGGGGCGCACGCATGGTCGAGGTGTTGAAACAGGGACAGTATGTGCCGCTTGAGGTCGAGCGGCAGATCCTCATCATCTACGCCGGGACGGCCGGCCACCTGGATGATCTTCCGGTCGACGCGGTCTCTCAATTCGAGGCGGCGCTATTCCACTCCGTCCAGGGGCGGTACCCGAGTATCTTCCAGGAGATTCGGGAAAAGCGCGAACTGAGCGATGCGCTCCGCGCCCAGATGGACCAGGCGATTACCGAGTGCAAAACCGAGTTTCTGGCCGCCCGAAAGGCAGCGTAAAAGACAGGGGATAGGGTATAGGGTGTAGGGGCAGGGCTTGCCCTGCCCGGTGAGGGCGCAGCGAGCAGCGCCCCTACGCACAAAAGATACATGGCGACACTACGCGATATTAAGCGGCGCATCACATCGGTCAAGAGCACCCAGCAGATCACCAAGGCGATGAAGCTGGTGGCGGCGGCCAAGCTGCGCCGCGCCCAGGACCGGATCCTGGAGGCCCGCCCCTACGCCTACAAGATGCAGGAGGTGCTCGCCAGCCTGGCGCTGAGGGCCGACCCCACGTATCATCCGCTCCTCTGCCGGCGCGAAACCGGCAAGAAGATGGTCGTCATCATCGCCGCCGACAAGGGGCTCTGCGGCGGGTTTAACGCGAACATCATGCGCCGGTCGCTCGACCTTCTCCGCAACACGCCCGGCGACACCACCGTCACGCTGATGGTGGTCGGGCGTAAGACGCGCGATTTCTATCGACGACGCCCCTACACCATCCGGTCGGAGCAGGTTGGCTTTTTCGATCGTCTGGCGTACAGCCATGCGGCCGCCTTGGGCCGGGAGCTGGCCAACGCCTATATCGCCGAGGAGGCGGACGAGATCCAATTGATCTATAATGAGTTTAAGTCGGTCGCCACCCAGCGGGTCATCGTGGAGCGGCTCCTCCCCATCGAGCCGCTACAGGCCCCGGAGGATATAGCCGCCCTCGACTTTATCTACGAGCCGTCGCCCCAGGCGATCCTGGAGGGGCTGCTCCCCAAGCATGTTGAGGTGCAGGTCTATCGGGCGCTTATGGAATCGCTGGCCGGCGAGTACGGCGCCCGGATGACGGCCATGGATGCGGCGAGCAAGAACGCCTCCGAGATGATCGACCTGCTGACGCTTCAGTTCAACAAGGCGCGACAGGAACGGATCACGAAGGAGTTGCTCGAGGTGGTCGGTGGGGCCGAGGCATTGCGGGCGGCCCGCGGGTAGAGGTGCATAGTGCGTGGGGCGCTGAAGGATTAGAACATGCCGTCATCGCGAGCGACCAACGGGCGCGTGGCAATCTCATCGTCGTTGTCCTGAAAGTCTGTGAGATTGCTTCGGCTTCGCCTCGCAATGACACAGGAGTGAGATGATGAACACGGGGAAGATCGTACAGGTCATCGGGCCTGTCGTCGATGTCGAGTTTGAGCCGGGCAAGCTGCCGGCTATCTACAACGCCCTTGAGGTCAAGGCCCAGCAGACCAAAGATATCTTTTCCTACAGCGAACGGCTGGTGATCGAGGTAGCCCAACACCTGGGCGAGAGCCGGATCCGTGCCATCGCCCTCTCCTCCACCGACGGGTTGATCCGGGGGATGGATGTGGTCGATACCGGTGCGCCGATCACCATTCCCGTGGGCCAGGCTGCCCTTGGTCGGATCATGAATGTCATCGGGGAGCCGGTCGACAAACAGGGACCGGTGGATGCAAAGAAGCACTACCCGATCCACCGCCCCGCTCCGGCCTTCGACGAACAGGCGACGAAGGTCGAGATCCTGGAGACCGGCATTAAGGTCGTCGATCTGCTGGAGCCGTATACCAAAGGCGGTAAGACCGGTCTCTTCGGCGGCGCCGGGGTCGGCAAGACCGTCGTCATCATGGAGTTGATCCGCAACATCGCCATGGAGCATGGCGGCATCTCGGTCTTTTCAGGGGTGGGCGAGCGAACCCGCGAGGGGAACGACCTCTGGCTGGAGATGAAGGAGTCGGGGGTTATTGAGAAGACGGCCTTGATCTATGGCCAGATGACCGAGCCGCCCGGGTCTCGGCTGCGGGTGGCGCTGACCGGCCTGACCGTGGCCGAATATTTCAGAGACGAGGAGAAGCAGGATGTGCTCCTCTTTGTCGACAACATCTTCCGCTTCACGCAGGCCGGCTCCGAGGTCTCGGCGCTCCTCGGCCGGATGCCCTCGGCGGTCGGCTACCAGCCGACGCTGGGCACGGAGATGGGCGAGTTGCAGGAGCGGATCACCTCGACCAAGACGGGGTCTATCACCTCGGTCCAGGCCATCTACGTCCCGGCTGACGACATCACCGATCCGGCCCCGGCGACGGCCTTTGCCCACCTGGATGCGACAACGGTTCTCTCCCGCCAGCTTACGGAGCTGGGGATCTATCCCGCGGTCGATCCGCTGGCGTCCACCTCCCGAATCCTCGACCCCCGGATCGTCGGTGATGAGCACTACGCTGTGGCCAGGTCGATTCAGAAGATCTTGCAGCGCTACAAGGACCTTCAGGATATCATCGCCATCCTGGGAATGGACGAGCTGTCCGAAGACGACAAGCTCGTTGTGGCGCGGGCGCGAAAGGTCCAGCGATTCCTTTCGCAGCCTTTCTTCGTCGCGGAGCAGTTTACCGGGCAGCCGGGTCGCTATGTCAAACTGAAAGACTCGATCCAGGGGTTCAAGGAGCTGATCGAGGGGAAGGCGGACGAGCTGCCGGAGCAGGCATTTTACATGGTTGGGACCCTCGATGAGGCCCGGGAGAAGGCCGAACGGCTGGCGGGCCACAAATAATCCCGCCGCATAAGGCATCCTCACGTCATGGCAGAACAGCGCGGTTACACATTCATGCTCGAGGTGGTGACGCCTCAGCGGTTGATTATCAGCGAAGAGGTCGAAGAGCTGATGGCCCCCGGCCAGGAGGGGTATTTCGGCGTCTGGCCAGGCCATACCCCGTTTATGACGACGCTGAAGATCGGCGAGCTGTCCTACACCCGAGGTCGGAAGGAGCGGTTTCTGGCCGTTGACTGGGGGTACGCCGAGGTTCGCCCCGACAAGGTGATCATCCTGGTGGAGTCGGCGGAGCGGCCGGAAGAAATCGACGTGGCCAGGGCCAAAGAGGCTAAGGCGCGGGCCGAGGAGCGGCTGCGCCGCTTTGGGGATGAGGCCATCGATCATGCCAGGGCGCAGGTCGCCCTTGAGCGGGCGCTGGCCCGGATGGCGGTCGCCGCCAAGGGACGACCGTCGGAACAATGAGACCGGTATGATTATCGTTATGAAAACGGGGGCCCACGAAAGCGAGATCCGAGAGGTCATTCGGCGGATCGAGGAGCTTGGCTACCAGGCCCATATCATTGAGGGGACGCAGCGGACGGTTATCGGGGCTGTCGGGGATGAGCGGGGCAAGGATCGCCTGCAGTCGCTCGAGGTCATGCCGGGCGTCGATACGGTCGTTCCGATCCTCCAGCCGTTCAAGCTGGCCAGCCGTGAGGTCAAGGGCGGCAAGAGCATCGTCCGGGTGGGCGAGCTGGAGATCGGCGGACCGGCCGTTGTCGTCATGGCCGGCCCCTGCTCGGTGGAGAGCGAGGCACAGATGGTGCAGACCGCCCGGTCGGTGAAGGCGGCCGGCGCCACCGTCCTGCGGGGCGGGGCGTTCAAGCCGCGCACCTCGCCCTATGCCTTTCAGGGACTCGCCGAGGAGGGGCTCAAGTTCCTGGATACCGCGCGGGCGGCCACCGGGCTGAAGATCATCACCGAGGTGGTCAACCCCAACGACGTGGACCTGGTCGCGGCCTATGCCGATATCCTGCAGATCGGCGCCCGCAACGTCCAGAACTTCGCCCTGCTCAAGCGGGTCGGCGAGGTCGGCAAGCCGGTCCTGCTCAAGCGCGGGATGGCGACTACCATCAAGGAGTTCCTCATGGCGGCCGAGTATATCCTGTCCGAGGGCAACTACAACGTCGCCCTCTGCGAGCGCGGGATTCGGACCTTCGAGACCAGCACCCGTTTTACCCTCGACCTGAGTGCGGTCCCGGTCCTGAACAAACTGACCCACCTGCCGGTCGTCATCGATCCCAGCCACGGCACGGGCCACTGGGAGTATGTGGCGCCGATGGCCAAGGCCTCTGTGGCCTGCGGGGCCGACGGCCTCCTGATCGAGGTCCACCCGACGCCGGAGACGGCTCAGTCGGATGGGCTGCAGTCGCTCAAGCTCAATACGTTCCAGCAGCTCATGGACGAGCTGCGCCCCCTCGCCTCGGCCGTCGGCCGCCGGATCTAGCTTCGCGCTTTCGGCGCGCCCAGTCGTCCACCTCCACCTTATCCTTGACATTCAACTAACCTGCGGATTAGCATCGGGTCGCGTTGATACGTTCCCCCGTTTCGTGTAACGGATTCGACTATGACAGGGAGGTCGGTAGGTCAGGTTCTTGTCGCTGCCATGCGGAGAGGTGAGGGTAGAGGTAAGCTGCCGATATGCCCACAATTTTCCATAACCTACGAGGGTATCGCATCTTCTTTTTCAGCCCTGATCGCGGCGAGCCGATGCACGTACATGTCGCAAAGGATCGAGGATACGCGAAGTATTGGATGCGACCGCTCAAGCTTGCGCGTTCCCGCAACTTTCGTAGCCACGAATTGCAGGAGATCGCTAGGCTGATCGAGGACAATAGGGCCGAGATTGAAAGGAGATGGTATGCGCACTTTGGTAGAGAAACTTGAGCCGCTTGCCAGGGAGGTATCCTTTACCGAGGACGCCCTGCGTGTGCTGCTGGCTGATGGGCGAGAGATCTCCGCGCCGCTTCAGTGGTTTCCTCGCCTCTTGGGGGCAACTGCTGAACAGCGCGCCCAGTGGGAACTGATCGGTGACGGTATCGGCATCCACTGGCCACAGGTTGATGAGGATATAGAGGTAGAGAGTCTGCTAGCCACATAGACGGCCTAGCGACGCACCAGTCCTTCGCGTATTTGTTGAAAATGGCGATAACAGTATCCGTATCCTGTAAACGCCCCTGAGGCGCAGCGATATACACACTTCGAGGATCTATGTCCATATTTTGAGCTGCTCACACCATAGTCAGAGTCCATGGGAATTCGCTGCCAAGCAAGAGCGAACACTGTGCCGTCTGCCTCGGCTGAAAAGAAAGCAGTTTGGGAGAGGCTGATCATTGTAGAGGGAGAATAGTTAGGCGTTCGATTTTCCTTGACATCCTTCATGCGGCACGTACAATTGCTTCTAGTTGGCTCATCCTGCCCCAGAATGGTTCTGGTGGCCTTGAATGGATGGCCTCAACTGAACAAAAGGAGGAGTGCCATGCCTAGGCTCACAGCAGCGCAGCAGAGCAAAGAAGTTCATTTCCCCTTCCACAGCGTCCGTCACATTAGCTCCCCAGAAGACATCGACAACAATAGACGTATTTATGTTGGTCATGCCCCCATCTCTGCTGCAATAGACCTTCCTACCGATGAAAACGTTCGCGACTATCTTCTCGAAGCAGAGGGCAGGAAGAAGCGGAGACCGACTCAAGTGCATAAAGCCATTCAAGATACCCTGGAAAACAACCCCCACAACTTCTCTGTATTAAATAGTGGAATAGTGATAGTTGCACGAGACTGTGAAATTAACGAAAAAGACAAATATCTTATTCTGCGGAGGCCAAGCATAATTAATGGCTCTCAGACTCAAGGAGTGATCAGGGATTTCCTTAAGAACAGGAATCCCGAAGATGTATTCCCCTCTCACATAAAGTTTGAAGTTGTGGTATCGGACAACGAAGACCTCATTGCTGAGATCTCGATTGCCCGGAACTTCCAGAATGATGTTATGACTATTTCAATCGCAGGAAGGCTCGGACAATTGGATGAGCTTGAACAGAGCCTCCAGGCTAAACTGCCCGATGCCAAGCTCCAAAAGTCTGAGACTAAGCTTTCAGATGATTACATCAAGACGGAGAGACTCCTGCAAGTCATAACTGCTCTAGTCCCAGAAGAACTGTGGTTCAAGCCCGGTGATATGAACAAGGTCTATACCTACAGCATGAAGACTAAGTGCTTGAAAGATTTTCAGGAGATCTACAAGAGAAAGACTGACCCGTCAGATCCAGAACAAGGTAAGTATGTCGAACTATATCAGTTCTACTTGGATATCGCGGCTCAGGCCCTTGAAATTTACGACAAGTGGAAGTCCCATCAGGGTTTCGTCGGCACTGGTATACGCGCAATTGAAAGAGATGGCAGGGAGATTAAGGAGGTTCCGGATGGCATTATCTTCCCGATTATTGCCTCCCTGTCGGCCTTCGCCAAGAAAACCCCCATTGGTTGGCGAATCGACCCTCCACACTTTTTTTCTGAAGATGAGCTAATACGAGCAGCAAAAGCCGTCTATCAGGAAATTGCCAACCATAATCCCTGGAATATGGGCAAGAGTAAAGCTTGCTATTCTGCCTTGTACCAAATCACATCGATATACAAGAAGCTATCTGCATAAACACCCAACTAAGGGCTGCAGTGGCCGGCGCTGGCATGTGTCAGCCACTGCAGCCCAGGCGTCAGACGACCGCATGGGGGAGGTCCCACAGCGGTTTGCGGATTATCCCCCGCTTTTTGTTCGGCGTTTATCGGCATAGCGCTAGACGGCCTTCGCCCGTCCTAGCCGGGTGTACGTCAGCGACAGTGTCACAACCAGTACAATGCAAGGAGTAGTCGATGAGCCTTTCCAGCCGTAGTGTTGCGATTGGTCTCACGGCCCCTTTTGGGAGTGGTTGCTCCACTGCCGCGGGAATCCTAAGGGACCGCCTCGGCTATTCTGTATTTGTGCTGTCCGACATAATTCGTGACGAATGGAAGAGGCGTTACCCTAGAAGGCGCCCTCAACGATCCGATTTGCAGGCGCTCGGCAATGAGATTCGCATAAGCGCGCACAACCCTGGAGAGCTAGCTGGGCGGATGCTAACAAACCTCGAATCAGGTACCACTTACGACAAGATAGTCGTTGACGGTATTCGTAATATCGGAGAGATTCAAACCTTACGAGAGCACTTTGGGCGCAATTTTTATCTCATTGCACTTGATTGCACAACCTCGGATCGTTTTGATCGCTTGCCGAATGTTTATCAGGGTGAGGACGCCTTCGAGAAGTTCACTGCTGATAATGAACGGGACCGCGACCAAGAAGATCCGTTTGGACAGCAAGTAGAGCTGTGTGTTGATAACTCTGATGTTCTGATCAACAACGATAATTCAGTGACTCTCACACGTCTGCGTTCTAAGCTGGTGGATTACGTCAACCTGTTGACCGGTGAATCGCCTCGGTACGCGCGGCCGGAGGAGATTCTGATGAATCTGGCGTACTCTGCATCGCACGGCTCCAAGTGCTTGAAGCGTCAGGTAGGAGCGGTCCTTGTGGATGCCCCACCCTCGCAACTGGGGGAAGTTGTCGGCCAAGGCTTCAACGAAAATCCAAGCGTGACCATGCCTTGTGTCGAGGAGCCGGGGTATGGTGCCGACCTTAAAAATGGCGTTCCCGGCAGGTGTTATCGCGATATCGTGCGTTACGACTCATATCGTACTCTTGCAAATCAAAGAGCAAGATGTCCCAACTGTGGCAGGGCCATCGCGGAGCCTAGAACGGAGGAGCCACCCTGGAAGTGCGTGTGCTGCGGTTCAAATCTGGAAAAGTATTTTTGGCCGGAGCGGGCGATGAGCTGGTGCACCGCGATCCACGCCGAAGTTGCTGCACTATTAATCGCTGGGCTCAGGGCACGAGGTGCGACCTTATATACCACAACGTTTCCGTGCTTCCAGTGTGCGGAGAAAATTACGCAGGCGGGCGTTGGATCGATCGTCTTCAACGAGGTGTACCCCGATATCCGCGCGGCAGATCGCCTCAAGATCGCTAATATCGAGGTCACACGTTTTGAAGGGATTAGGTCTGGCCGCTTTGACGAGATTTTTTCTCGTGCCCGTCCCTATATCGCGCGGCAGAGAACCATTTTAGCGACAAACCGGAAAGAGCAGCAGGGATAGGGAGCTTCTTACTTAATTATTTCTGTCGCATGATTACCGCTGCGGATCGAGGAACGGTTAGTAAGGACCTAGCCGTTACCTTCCCCGGGTGTTTTGCGGTTGGGCCAGCCACGATTACCTCACGAGCTACAATTGTCTGATACCCGGAAGTGCCGAGCCAGCCAACGGCCTCGAGAGGCTTGACGACGACGCGTTTTGCCTTTTTCTTTGTCATTGGTATCCCTCCTCTTGATTGGCTTATTTACACCAACGGACCTGTCAGTGCAAGCAGAATCGTCAGACTGTCCAACTAAATCCTGTGCAAATCGATTCATCTGAAACCGGCTGGTCTTATTGAGACGTAAAAGACGAAAGTGCACTGTCCCCTGGAGAGTGGGGGAAGCCCTTGCTTTTTCATTCGTTGCTATCCGGTCGATTTCGATGCTGCCGTTGCGTGGAGGCGTACCTTCGCCCACCGTGGAGCGGGTGGGTTCGACCGACGGTAGACACTTAGCAGACCTGCTCCATTTTACTAAAGCCATCCAGTTGGTTCCAGACCCCAGCCACGGGACCGGCCACTGGGAGTATGTGGCGCCAATGGACAAAGCCTCTGTGGCCTGCGGGGCCGACGGCTTGCTTATCGAGGTCCACCCCACCCCGGAAACCGCCCAGTCGGACGGGCGGCAATCGCTGAAACTCACCACGTTCCAACAGCTCATGGACGAGTTGCGCCCCATCGCCCTCGCTGTCGGCCGCCGGATCTAAAGCGCACCTCCCAATCCAAGGAACGCCCTTACAAATAGGGCATTTGCTGAATACATAGTTGACCTCCTATGAATCGTATACCATATTGAAAAGGTGAAACGGGCGTGGTCTTCGCACGGTGGAAGCAGGGGCCGGCCCACCAGGACTAGATTGCCGGCCAGGGCTGCGACAGCCCTCGGGTCGGTTCTTACGGAACGCCCGCAGTAAGGAGGTAGCCATGGCCAATTGGATAAATCGCCAGGGGGTCCGTTGGGTGACCCCGGCGTTGTTGATGATGTGGATCGCAATGGGGTGTGCGAGTACGGTAAAGACCACAACGGTCAGGACCGAGACGCACCGCGCAATCGTCCCCGAGACGCCTGCCGCCGCTGCACCATCCGACGCTCCAGCGCCCCGGCAGACTGAGGAGATCACGACTACCACCACCACAACAACGGAAAAGGAGAAGGAATCTGATGGCATTCTCACTAATGCCTTTAGGACGATTGGCTCGATCATTGCCTTCCCCTTCCGGGTGGTCGGGGCGGCTCTCGGAGCGCTCTTCTAAGCGCCAACGACGCGTTCTGTGATCCTCCTGGGCGCGCCAACACTGGCAGCGAAGGATCGAGGGCGACAAAAGCATCGTCCGGGTGGGCGATCTGGAGATCGACGGACCGGCAGTCGTGGTCATGGCCGGTCCCTGCTCCGTGGACGGTGAGACGCAGATGCTGCCGACCGCCGAGGCGGTCAAAGCAGCCGAGGCTACAGTCCTGCGAGGAGGGGCCTTCGAGCCGCCCAGCCTTCAGGTGCTCGTAATGACAGACAAATGAGAAAGTCCGATGGGCGCCGAGGCCCCTTCGGCACCCATCGGACGCGCCAGGACGATTACATGTCCGGGGCTTCGGGAATACCGGCTGCGAACCAGCCCCGGTTGCTCGCATTGCGGATGAGGAGTGTCGGGCTGGCGCAATCCTCCGGTGGCCACGGCGTCAGCATATCGTCGATCCGAAAATCGCCGTTGGCTTCCAGCGGTACACCGGCAGCGTCTGTGTTCCGCTCCGTAAACGGGGCTACTGTTTCGCAAATCAGCGTTGCAAACACACTCGCGTTAGCGTTCCTCCCAATGTTATTGCCCCCACCCAGCAGCAACCCCTGTCCGTCGACCCGGATCCGTCCGTCGGCCTCCACGTCGGCGCTAAGATCGGTGATCACCCAGATCTGGCCGGCGGGCTGGACGCCGCGGACAATATTCCGGTTCACGATATCAGCGGTCGGCTCCTGACCTACGCCACTTGAGACGGGGATAACCCCGACCCCCCCCTCGAAGAACAGGGGAAAAACCTGAGCTTCTGCCAGCACTGGAGATCCGAGACTCAGGAGCGCCCCCAGCGCCAATGCCATGATGACTGTAAGTGCTGCGCTGCGTTTCATCGCTCTTTCCTCTCTTTTTTGTCATTCGCCGCTTTCGTCGGCGGAGAGTGTTAGCAGGTCCTCTTCAAACCAACCCCACTTGGCCGAATTACGCGAACAGCCGCGGTTACTTCACGTCTCCTGACAACTCGGTCAGAAGAACTTCCGGTA
Source organism: Candidatus Methylomirabilota bacterium (assembly GCA_003104975.1). Lineage (NCBI taxonomy): Bacteria > Methylomirabilota (SeqCode) > Candidatus Methylomirabilota bacterium. The sequence continues at coordinate 111,128 of PQAM01000018.1, read as the reverse complement.
TACAAACCGAAAACTTGGACTACCTTTATTACTATGGTTCATCGAAAACGGACTGACAAGGCGCACAACCAATAGGCGTGGAGCAATTCGGTGATTCATCTCACTCAATTCTTATTGAGTCTTGCATAAGTAATGGAGGTTATGGGTGCCTTCGTTCCGGTCATGGTGAGCCCGTCGACCCGTGAGCGGAACAGCCTTCGACAGGTTTGCTTGATGGCTGCGGCCATCGACGATTTCAGTTTGGCCGATCCCGAGGAGTACCGGAAGGCGGTAGCTTTGGCCCAGCGCACGGCCGTGCTGGCCTCGCGCAGGGATAAGGTATTGAAGGGTGCGTATTCGGCCGGCGATCTCTTACAAGCCTTTATCTTCCTCTGGAAGGATGAGGTCGGGTTGGCGCTCGGTTACCACGGTCCAAAACCCGCCGGTGAGCATGCTATTCCGGATGAGATCTATCATCTGCAAAGTCCGGACGGCAGAGATTCGGACCACGGGGATTATCTTCCCGGCAATTTCCCTTCACTAAACCAGCGTTCGGCGGCACACTTCGCCGACGAAGTCCTTCAGGGGGCGATTGCACCTCGGTATCCTTAAGTTTCACTCTGTCTTTAGATCGAGAATATACAAGTCGGTTGCAGGTCATTGCGGGCCGCGTCCGCAATGGACACCTATTGTGTCGTCGCCACCAAATCAATCTCGACACTGGCGCCTCGGGGGAGGGTGGCGACGCCGACCGTCGAGCGAGCCGGTTTGACCTTTCCCAGGTATTCGGCGTAGACCTCGTTCATCTTGGCGAAGTTGTTCAGATCGGTCAGGTAGACCGTGGCCTTGATCACGTGCTCGAGGGAGCTGCCCCCAGCCTCCAGGACAGCCTTGAGGTTTTCCAGGGCCTGGCGGGTCTGGGCCGTGACGTCGCCGTCAATCAGTGTGCCGGTGGTTGGGTCCAGCGCGATCTGGCCGGATGTGAAGAGCAGGCCGTTACATTTAATGGCCTGCTCGTAGGGTCCGATTGCCCTGGGCGCCTTTTCGGTGCTCACAACTTCCCGCAACGTATGCTCCTTTCGATTTAAATTCTCGACGTTAGCTCTCCGACCCCTCATTTGGCGTGTCATTGCGAGCCGAAGGCGAAGCAATCTCACCGTTCTTCGGTATCAGGGAAAGCAAAACGATTAGATTGCCGCGCTCCCTTCGGTCGCTCGCAATGACGGAACGCCGATGTTGATCAACGTTTCGGTGCCTCACGCGCTGATGGCGCCGACGACATCATGAATAGTCGTGGCGAGCGACTCAGAGATGCCGGCCGCGTGTCGCAGCTCATCGATACTGGCCTCACGCAGGCGGCGGAGGCTCCCGAATCGGGTGAGCAACGCCCGCCGCCGCTTGGCGCCGATCCCGGGGACGTCGTCCAGCAGCGAGCGAATGGCCGACTTCCCTCGTAGCGCCCGATGATAGGTGATGGCAAACCGATGCGACTCGTCGCGAATCTGTTGCAGCAGTTGTCTGGCGCGTGACCGCTCCGGGAGTGCAATCGGCGTCGCCTTGCCCGGCCGAAAGACCAACTCCTCCTCCTTGGCCAAGCTTACCATCGGCACCGCGTACAGCCCCAGTTCCTGTGCGACGCCGAGCGCGGCGTTAAGCTGGCCGCGGCCGCCATCAAGCAGCATGAGGTCCGGAGGCGGCATCTCCTCGACCTTGTGCAACCGCCGCCGCACCACCTCGGCCAGCATGGCGAAGTCGTCCGGCCCATCAACCGTCTTGATCTTGTAGCGTTTGTAAGCGGATTTCTTTGGCCGGCCGTCCTCCCAGACCACCTGGGACCCGACCGCCAATGTTCCCGAGATATTGGAGACGTCGTAGGCCTCAATCCGTCTCGGCGGCGCGGGGAGATCCAGCGCCGCCTGTAGTTCTTTCAACGCCTGCTCGCGACTCTGGGAGGATCGCAGTGACAGCGCCAAAGCCTCCTGCGCGTTGGTCAGCGCCAGTTGGATCAACCGCGCCTTACGGCCGCGCTGCGGGACCACCAGCTCGATTTGACGATTGGCCCGCGACGACAGCCAGGCCGCAATCAGCGGTGCGTCTTCCACAGGGTGAGACAGCAGAATCTCACGCGGGATATCCCGTGTGCGGAGGTAGAACTGCTTAAGCAGCGCGGACAGCAATTCGCCCACCGTCTCGGCCTTCAGCTCAAAGGTAAAGGTCTCGCGACCGATCAGCCGGCCTCGCCGGATCAGGAAAAGCTGGACCTGAGCCTCCCCGCCCTCCGCCGCGAGGCCGAAGACATCCTGGTCTTCTTCCCTTGGCGAAATGACCCGCTGACGCTCAAATACCTGGCGGAGCGACGCGAGTTGATCACGATATTTGGCGGCCCGCTCATATTCAAGCGCCTCGGCCGCCTGCTGCATCCGTGCCTCGAGGCGCCTCGCCAGCTCCTGATCCTTACCGTCCAACAGCAGACGCGCCTGATCCACCAGCTCTCCGTACGCCTGCTGGCTGATGAGGCCTTCACAGGGACCCAGGCAACGGCCCAGGTGGTATTCGAGACACAGTCGCCGACCCTTGATGGACCGGCACTTGCGGAGCGGGATCGTTTTGTTGACAAGGGCGAGGACGTCCCACATGGCAGTAGCCGGGACATACGGCCCCCAATAGAGTGCGCCATCATCCTTGATGCGACGGACCACCTGTACCCAGGGAAACGGGTCGTTCAGGTCGAGCTTGAGGAAGGGGTAATGTTTATCGTCTTTGAGCAGAATGTTGTAGCGCGGCTTGTGGCTCTTGATCAGGTTGCTTTCGAGGATGAGGGCCTCCAGTTCGTTCGCCGTGATGATGAACTCCAGGTCGGCAATCTGCTCCGCCATGGGTCGGATCAGAGGCCGATCTGGGGCGTCCGCGGCTTCTGTAAAGTAGGAGCCGACACGCTTCCTCAGCGAGAGCGCCTTGCCGATATACAGCACATGGCCTCGCCTATCACGGAACAGGTAGACGCCCGGTACGTCCGGAAGATCCTTCACCTTTTCTTGAAGTCGGTCGATCGCCTGCATGGCAGTTACAACATGTCACAGCCACTGGAGCCTGTCAAGACGGGCTGCTGCGCGTTCCTCAAGGCCCTTGACAGCATTATTCTGAGGGCGTAGGCTGTGCGTAGCTTTCATGGCCGCGACACGGCTGCGTCAGAGAAAGAAACAATTGCAGAAAGGAGCGGTGAATGGCGGGAAAATTCCAACCGTACCGAGGGGAGAAGCGACGGAAGGAGGCCGCACGAAAGGCCAAGCAAGAAGAGAAACTTCGAAAAAAACTGGAACGGAAAGAGAGTACGACACCTGTCGGGGAAAGCGAACCGGAAGAAGAGCTGCCGGCCGCCGAAGAGCCGCCCCTCGAGCCGGAGGCATAGCGCCGGGCGGCGTCAGCGCGTCATCGTCCCGCGATCCGAACCCGCTTCCGCTCGTGCCGGTCCAGCACCTTCTTGCGAAGGCGCAGGCTCTTCGGCGTGACCTCCAGCAACTCGTCTTCCGCCAGATACTCGACGCAGTTGTCGAGACTCATCTGTCTGGGGGGGGTCAGGCGCACGGCGATATCGGAGGTCGACGACCGGATATTCGTCAGGTGCTTCCGCTTGGCGACATTGACCTCCAGATCCCGCTCCTTGGCCGCCTCACCGACGACCATTCCTTCATAGACCTCGGTTCCCGGTCCGAAGAACAGGATTCCGCTTCCCTCCGCATTCGCCAGGCCATAGGACGTGGCCAGCCCCGCCTCCCAGGCGACCAGCGACCCGCGGTCGCGCCCGCGGATCTCCCCGACCATCGGTTCGTAGCCGGCGAACAGACTGTGCAGTTGCCCGGTCCCGCGCGTCGCGGTCAGGAATGCCTGCCGAAATCCCAGCAACCCCCGCGTCGGAACGATGAACTCGTAGTGGACCAGCCCCTGATCGCCCGTCCGCATATCCATCAACCGCCCTCGCCGCCCGCCCAGCATTTCCATCACCAACCCGGCCTGCTCCTCCGGGACCTCGATACTGACCTGTTCGAACGGCTCCAGCCGCTGCCCGGTCTGCGGGTCGGTCTGAAAGATAACCTCGGGTCTCGACACCTGAAGTTCATACCCCTCGCGCCGCATCGTCTCAATCAGGACGACCAGGTGTAGCTCGCCACGTCCGGCCACCAGAAAGGTGTCGGGGCTGTCGGTATCGTTCACTCTCAAGCTGACATTGTGCTCCAGTTCCTTGAACAGGCGCTCGCGCAGGCTGCGACTCGAGCTCCAACGCCCCTCGCGTCCCGCAAAGGGGCTGGTGTTGACGCTGAAGGTCATCTGGACCGTCGGCTCGTCGACCCGGATCGGAGGAAGCGCCAGCGGGTTGTCCTTATCGGCGATGGTTTCCCCGATTCCTATCTCTTCAAGCCCCGTTACCGCAACGATCTCACCGGCCATGGCCTCCTCGACCTCGATGCGGTCCAGCCCCTGATGGACAAAGACCTGAGCCACCTTACCGGGGTGGAAGCTCCCATCCTTCGCGATCCGGATGACCTCCTGGGCTCGGCGCAGGGAGCCGGCGTACAGGCGACCGATGGCGATCCGGCCTTTATAATCATCGTAGGCCAGGAGATTCGCCAGCATCTGCGTAGGGCCATCCGGCTCAACCACAGGAGGCGGTAAAGACGTAAGGATGGTGTCGAACAGCGGTCGCAGGTCAGACGCCATGGCGGTCGGCGCATAGCCGGCCTGTCCTCGGAGAGCGTCGGTATAGACGATCGGGAAATCCGCCTGCTCCTCGGTGGCGCCGAGATCGATAAACAGATCAAAGGTCGCGTTGACGGCATAGTCGGTCCTGGCATTGGCCCGGTCGATCTTGTTGACCACGACGACGACCCGGTGCTGAAGCGCCAGGGCCTTGCGCAGCACGAACCGGGTCTGCGGCATCGGCCCCTCCACGGCATCCACCAACAACAGCACCCCGTCCACCATATTCAGTACCCGCTCGACCTCACCCCCAAAGTCGGCATGCCCGGGGGTATCCACGATATTGATCTTTACGCCCCCAAAGGTCACGGCGGTGTTCTTGGCCAGGATCGTGATGCCGCGCTCCCGCTCGAGCGGGTTGGAGTCCATGACCCGTGTCATCACCGCCTGATTATCTCGGAAGATGCGGCTCTGCTTCAGCATGGCGTCCACAAGCGTTGTCTTGCCGTGGTCGACATGCGCAATGATGGCCAGATTCCTCAGATCCGTACGCTGCTGTGTCATCATGCCTTTTGATGCGGTTATCGACTGCGTCGTACCGGTAGTAGGCGCCACAAACGCAGATCACCTGCCTTACACTCGAAACCAGTGGGGGAGGCGTAAAAAGGTCAGAGCCCGAAGGGAAACCGCCTGCGGACCTGCTGAGGCCGTTTCACCGGATGTGACACATCAAGTCACGCTGAAACGGCGTAAATCAATCACCTCACAAACGACGAGAGTGTATCGCAAAGTCAACGATTCGTCAAACAGGTTCCTGTGTCGAGGTGGGCAGACTTTGTGGTTGCACCACAGGCGTGCGAGGCGTACCATCTGTCAATATGTGCCCATGGCCATCGTGTGCGACAGGCACGCGCGTGAGCGGTTTCATTGGTAGCCTAATAGACCTGGAGGAGGTAGCATGCAGACAACCCGATACGCATCGTTTCTTTCGGCCGGCTCGATCATGGTCCTTGCTATGACGGCAGGGATTGCTATGGCTGAGACTAAGGCAACCGCGCCGGCCCAGGCCAAGACCGGGCTTGTGATCGATAACGGCTCCACCGTGCAGCTTGAGTACAGACTGACCGATGAAAAGGGGACAGCCCTGGATACGAATGAGGGAGGCGACCCCCTGGTCTACACTCATGGACAGGGACAGATCATTCCGGGATTGGAAAAGGCGCTGGGTGGCCTTCATGTCGGCGATACAAAGCATGTGGTCGTCCCGTCCGAGGAGGCCTACGGTCCGATCAGGCCGGAGGCATTCGTTGAGGTCCCCAAAGAACGCATTCCGGAGAAATTCCATACCATTGGGGCGCATCTTGTCGCCCAAGGCCAGAACGGACAGACGCGCCACGCCTTCGTGAAAGAGATCAAGGAGAAGACCATCGTCCTGAACACCAATCATCCCTTGGCCGGCAAGACCCTCACCTTCGACGTCAGGGTGATCGGTATCGAGCCCGCCCAGAGCCCGCAACAAGCCGTAGAGCCCACAACATCTACTCCAGGTAAGTGAGGCCCTGACGGTCGATCTCGAGAGGCAGCGCGCGGTTTTCGATCCCGAACTCGCGCCGCCAGCGTTCGCTCATGCGTTGCCCGATCCGCTCGCCGTCTGTGTTGACCAGCGCAAGGAGCGAGGAGCCTGCGCCGCTTAAACAGGTAGCCAGCGCGCCCGCCTGTCGCCCCTCTTCCAGAATCGCGTCCATCCCGGGGAGCAGTGAGGCCCGGTAGGGTTGGTGGAGGCGGTCTTCGGTTCCCGGCGCGAGCAGTTCTGGGCGATCGGTAGCGAGACCGGTGAGCAGGAGGGCCAGGCGAGTCAGGTTGAAGACGGCGTCGGCGAACGGGACCTGTCGGGGAAGGACCTCCCGCGCGCGCTTCGTCGGGAGTATAAGCTCCGGGATGACGACCACGGCCTTCAAATAGGTGGGGACGGGGACCGTGGCGGCTACGATGCGGCCTGCGACGACGGCAGATGCCGTCAGCCCCCCCAGTACAGCCGGCGTCACGTTGTCGGGGTGTCCTTCGAACGGCAGCGCCCTGGCGAGGAGCTCATCCGTCGAAAGCCGGGCGTCGGCCAGTCGGCCGGCAGCGGCGATCCCGGCGAGGCAGGCAGCGGCGCTACTGCCAAGGCCGCGGCCCAGCGGAATCCTGTTGATCTGCCGAATCCGTAACCCGGACGGCTGATAGCCCAAATCTCGCAGCGTGTCCTGCGCCGCTCGTACCGACAGATTGCGTTCGCCCGCCCGCTCCAGCTCGACCCTCCCCTCTCCTTCCACCTGAAGCTGAAGCCCCTCACCCTCATTGCTGAGCTCCACCTCGTTATACAGGCCCAACGCCATTCCCAGTGTGTCGAACCCCGGACCCAGATTGGCCGTTGAGGCCGGCACCCGCACCCTCACTCGTCTCATCGATCACTCTCCTTATATGGCTTCTCCGGTCGGTGTCGCTCGCCCCCACCATATACCGTAAGTTGCGGATCCTCGCAAGGAGTAGTATCCGGTTAAATACGTCAACTTTCCCTTGACAGGGGATAAGGCGGCGTGCAACATCTAACAGGCAGTTGGTGATACAGCATACAGATCAGACAGAACCGAGTTCACAGGAGGCATCGATGGCGAGAAAAGTGACCCTTCACGTGATGGCGCTAACCGCGTTGGTTGCCAGCTCCACAGGGGCCTGGGCGGCCGGGGCTGCGGGTACTGAACTGAAGGCCCCCGAGAAGTTCATGACCTTTTGTGTGCCGTGTCACGGTCCGGCTGGTAAGGGGGACGGGTTAGCGGCCGCCTCTTTGAATCCCAAGCCGCGAAACTTTGCCGACGGCAAGTATATGAACGGCAGGACCGACGCACAACTGACCAATGTCATTAAGAACGGCAGCGCAGCCGAGAAGTTGAGCCCGCTGATGACCGGCTACGGCAGCATGATGAACGACAAGGAGATCAAGGATATCGTCGCCTATATCCGTTCGCTGGCCGTTCCGAAGTACCAGCCGAAGAAGTAGGGGCACGTTGCAACGTACCCCTACCGACCAGGAAACGACAGCTCAATGGTGTAGGCAGCGGCCTGACCCTGCGCCGTAAGCCGATCCAGGTCAAGGGCACGCTCGGCGAATTCGAGCTCGTGGTGAGTTGCATGCGTGGCGACCTGTCGCGGGAGAAACATTGAGCAGCAGTCCTGATCGGGGATAATAGAGACATCGTAGCTGCCGATCTGTTGCGCCTGCTGTGTGATCTCGTCCTTATCCATGCCGATCAACGGCCGTAAAATCGGCAGGGTCGAGATCTGTCCGATGGCCGCGATGTTTTCAATGGTCTGTGACGATACCTGGCCAAGGCTTTCACCGGTCACCAGCGCTTGGGCGCCCTCCTTGCGGCCGATCCGTTCGGCGATCCGCAGCATGAGCCGTCGATACAGAAGGACCCTCAGGCGCCCCGTAACGCGAGCCACGACCTCCTGCTGGATCTCGCCGAAGGGCACCAGATAGAGGCGCGAGGTGAACTGGTACCGGGTGAGCAGCCGCACCAGCTCGATCGCCTTGTCTTGTGAGGTACGGTCGGCGAACGGCTGGCTGTGAAAGTGGACAAAGACGATCCGGCAGCCCCGCTTCATCATCCGGTACGCCGCCACCGGAGAATCGATCCCGCCCGACAGCAGACACGCGAGCGTTCCGCCGGTCCCTACCGGTAAGCCCCCCGGACCGGGAAGCTTGTCGAAGTGGACAAACGCCTCATTGGGAAGGACCTCGATGGCGATGGTGAGTTCCGGGTTGGTCAAGTCGACGCGCGCATCACATACGCGCTGCACCCTCGCCCCGATCATCTCGTTGATCTGCTGAGAGGTCTGCGGAAAGGTTTTGAAGGCGCGTCGCGCCGCCACGCGAAAGCTGCGGAACGTACGACCGGAGATCTCGGCCTCGATCCGCTGCGCGAGCAACTCCAGATTGGGTGTCATCATAAAGGCGTAGGCGAAATTCGCGATACCAAAGATGCGGCTTAGTCGCTGCCGTACAACCTCCCACGAACTCTCCTCGCGCAGCGTCAGGAACAGCCGACCGGTGGGTCGTAGGAGCGGACCGCAGTCAAGGTCGCGAGTGGCTGCCAGAAGATTGGCCTCAAGCTGCTTCAGAAAGAAGCGCCGGTTTTTCCCCTTGAGGGCGATCTCGTGGTAATGGATAAGGGCGCCCCGTACCGGTTGTCGTCCGCTCGTACTGTCCTCACGTACTATCATTTCTTGGTCTCCTGTTGTGCCCCATCCTAACATGATCCGTGTCATCGACAATCGATTTTCGCCGGCACGCCAAGCGCCTGTGCCATATCAATGCTCTGGCGATCCTCGAAGGGTTACGGTAAGATGACGGCGCATGGTACATCTGAATCGGAGGACGCAAATGAAACCGCTTCTGGTGTTGCAGCACATCGGGTGTGAGACCCCGGGCATCTTTCTTGATGTCCTTCAGGCGCAGCAGCGCCCCACGGAGACGGTAAGGTTGTATGAGGGTGAGCAGGCGCCGGCTAACCTGTCGCCGTATTCCGGGCTGCTGGTCATGGGCGGGCCCATGAGTGTCAACGACGAGGCGGACTACCCGTGGTTGCGGGCGGAGGATCGGCTCCTGAAGGAGGCGCTGGCGCTCAATTTTCCCACGCTAGGCATCTGTCTTGGCTCACAGCTTATCGCCAAGGCAGCCGGCGCGACGGTCCGCCGGGGGCCGCGCAAGGAGATCGGCTGGTACCCGGTCCAGTTCACCAACGCGGCGCGCCATGATCGGCTGTTCAGCCTCTTTCCGGAATCGATCGAGGTGTTCGAGTGGCATGGTGAATATTTCGATACGCCGCCCGGAGCCGTCAATCTTGCCAGATCAGCACTCTATGAGTGCCAGGCCTTCTCCCTCGGCCGCCACGTCTACGGCCTGCTGTTTCATTTGGAGGTGACGTCGTTGATGGTCTCAGGCTGGGTCCGTACGTTTGCGCGGGAGTTGGACGGCGTCAAAGACTATATCCGGCCGGAGGCGATTCTCGAGCGACTGCCGGCCGGGATCGACGACCTCAATCGGCGGGCTCGGATTCTCTTCTCGCACTTCTGCGAGAACCTTCGTTAGACAGGACAGCGAGGGCGCAATACATGACGCCCCTACCTGAGCCGAACAATAGTGGCTCCCCATCCCCCGGCCTCTGACGGCGCATCGGCAAACGACAGGACATCAGGATGGTTTTTCAGGAGCCGCCTGACGATCGCTCGCTGGGTCCCTGTGCCCTTCCCGTGAATCAGCCGCACCTCGGATATTCCCATCTGACGGCACTGTGCCAGATACTCTTCGACAACCGAGGCGATCTCCTTCGGCGCAAAGGTGTGCAGATCGAGGACGTCCTCGATCGGTAGCCTCACCGGTTGCTCAAACGGCTCCTCTGGCGTGATTCTCGCCACCTCACCCACGCTCGCCATTTCTCACATCAACCCCGGTAAGCTCCTCGATCGCAGATCGAATGGCTTCGGCCCGCTCGCGGTCGGCGCTCACATCCCATGACAGAGACGGATCGAAGCTGGGATTGTAGCGATAGTGTGCAGGCGGCTTCTTCTGCCTGAACTGCGCCTGCAGCCCGACATCGAGTCGCAGGAGGAGCTGTTCCTTCCCCTTCTTGTGGTCATACGCTTGGGGATCTTTCGAATTCTGGCCTTTCTTTGCTGCCGCTCGCCCTTTTGGTGGCATTCGCGCCCCTCCTGGTGTCCCCTTCTGTTGGGGCTATCCTAGGCAGGTGATTCTTGGGTGTCAAGCCCTCTTCTCTCGGAAGCGTCCACATTTACTTCGGGTACCCCTGCATTGACATTTATGGGCTTCTACAATAATATGGACATGCAAGTAGATACCATAACGGACACAATCACTATATCAAGTTGTAAAATAACGATGAATAAGGGACACGAATGAGGACATGGAAGCAGACACATCCTTGGTTGACATTTTCAGTTGACCTCAGCCGCGCTCCAAGTCGTTTGTGGATTATGCTGGGGGAATGCCAATCCAAGTGCGAGCATATTGCGGGCGTTCCTTTGCGTCCGGATACAGCAAAGAAACTTTACCAATTGTATTTGGCCAAGGGCGTCCTTGGGACCACCGCTATCGAAGGCAACACGCTCTCTGAAGAGGAGGTTCTGCGACACTTGCAGGGTACGCTTAAGCTTCCACCCTCGCGCGAATACCTCGCGCAGGAGATAGATAACGTGGTTGCTGGATGTAACCTTATACTATCAGATATAAAGGTGGGCAGAGCCCCTGCCCTGACCTCTGGTATGGTCAAGAAGCTGAATCGGATTGTCTTGGATAAGCTGAAGTTAGACGATGAGGTGGTGCCTGGCGAGATCAGGCGGCATGCGGTTGGCGTTGGGCGTTATCAAGCCCCTCCGGCGCAGGAGTGCGAATACCTGCTGGATCGCCTCTGCGAGTGGCTTAATAGTGAGACCTTTAATCCACAGCCGGAGATGGTGATCGTGTATGCGATTCTCAAGGCCGTGTTGGCACACCTCTATCTGGCGTGGATTCACCCATTCGGGGATGGAAACGGCCGAACCGCGCGGCTAGTTGAGTTTCAGATCTTGATCGCTTCCGGCGTACCTGCCCCGGCCGCCCACCTTCTTAGCAATTACTATAATCAAACTCGGACCGAGTATTATCGTCAACTCGATCAAGCGAGCTGCTCCAACGGCGACGTATTGCCATTTGTACCCTATGCAACGCAGGGTCTGTTGGATGGGCTTCAGTCCCAGTTGCAAGACATCAGGGTTCAGCAGTTGGATGTAGCTTGGCGCAATTATGTACATGAGGCGTTCACTGAAAAGAAAAGTCCCAGCGATGCGCGACGTCGGCACCTCGTTCTGGACCTTTCACAAAGTGCCACACCACTTCCTTTCTCAAAGCTTCCTGAGGTCAGCCCGCGTATGGCGGCTGCCTATGCCCGTAAGACAACTAAAACTCTGTCCCGCGATGTGAGGGCTTTAATCCAGATGGGGCTCCTAGTGCAAGAGTCGGGTGGCCTTCGTGCATGTAAGGAGCTTATCCTGGCATTCTTACCACCGAGAGCTGAGACGCTGAATGGCTAAGCGGTCGAATTCCCTCCCATTAAGCCTCACAGCCCATTGAGAGGTTACAATCGTGGAAACAGGGAGTACAGGCGCTGGCCGATGAGGCCGACGATCGGGGGGAGGAGCAGACTCGGAACCGTTCTGGCCGTGACAAAGGCCCACCCGAGGAAGGGAATCTCCCACGTGAACAATCGGATCGGCGAGAGAAGCAACTTTGCGGTGATGAAAGTGAGTAATGGCCCGACCCCGATGCCGTCCCTCAACAGCGATGCGGTCAGAGGGAAAACGACGTACGGTCCGCCCGGCATCAGCAGGCCCACCAGCCACCCGATGAGGATGCCCTTGACGCCCGACTCCGCGCCCATCCATTTGACCAGTAACTCTCTGGGGACGACTACCTCAAAGAGGCCGGCCAGACAGAAGCCGAACAGCAGCGGCAGCCAGACCTCCCGGAGCAGCCCTAATCCGGTCTGCAGGCCCCGCAGCGGCAGATCCCTGCCTTTGGTAAAGGCCAACACGGCGACCAGGATGGTGAGACCCCCCATGATAAGGACGTCGGTATCCATGGTCTTTTTCCTTTTTGGCGGAGTCGGTGTGCCTGCCACAAATCCTCTCGTGATCGACCGCCCGATGACGACTCAGGGCCTGGAGAGGCCGAACTTCTTCAGTCGATAGCGGAGGGTGTCTCGGCTGAGGCCAAGCAGCCTGGCCGCCTTTGTCTGATTGCCGCCGCTGGCTCGTAACGCCTGCTCGACCAGCGAGCGTTCCCACGCCGCCAGGTCGATTCCCTCCGGCGAAAGCGCGCCATACGTCAGACTCGTCGCCGGTGTCGGATCTGCCGGCCTGTTCGGCGGCGAGTGGGGGGTCAGGGAGAGTTGGTCGACCGACAGCCGATCACCATGACTCCACAGGACGGCCCGCTCGATGACATGGCTCAGTTCCCGGATATTGCCGGGCCAGGGATAGTCCATGAGGGTGCGGGCGGCCCGGTCGTCGATGGCGAGGATCGTCTTCCCGTACTTCGCATTGAACGTATCCAGGAAATGGCCGGCGAGCAGCAGGATATCCTCGCCGCGCTCGCGCAACGGCGGCAGATCGATGGTGATGACGGCCAGCCGATAGTAGAGGTCCTTCCTGAATCGGGTGGCCTTGACCTCGGTGTCGAGATCCCGATGGGTGGCGGCGACGATGGTGACGTCCACCCGTCGATCCCGCAACCCCCCGACCCGGCGGATGACCCGCTCCTCGACGGCGCGAAGCAGCTTCCCCTGGAGAGGGAGTTCGAGATCCCCCACCTCGTCCAGGTAGAGGAAGCCCTCATCGGCGGCCTCGAAGAGCCCCATCTTCGATTCCTTCGCATCAGTAAATGCCCCGCGTTCGTACCCGAACAGTTCCGCCTCCATCAGCGTAGCGGGGAGCGCCGTGCAGTTGACCTCGATGAAGGCGCGCGACGCCCGCCGGCTGTGACGGTGCAGGGTGCGCGCCACCAACCCTTTTCCGGTTCCCGTCTCTCCGGCAATGAGAATCGGGGGCGAGTCCTCCAGCGCGGCGATCTGCGTAACCCTGGCGATGATCTCGCGGATCGCGTCGCATTTGCCGATAATCCCCATGAAGGGAATCTCGCGCGTCTCCCGTTCCCGATAGTAGGAGAGCTCCTGTTGCAGCCGCGCGCTTGCGCACGCCCGGTCGGCCAGCAGCTTCAACTCGTCCAGATCGACCGGTTTTTTGATGTAGTCGAACGCCCCCAGCTTGACCGCCTCCACCGCCCCTTCGATGGAACCGTACGCGGTCATCATAATGACGGCAATATTCCGGTCGAACTCTTTGATTCTGCGCAACAGCTCCATACCGTTTTGACCCGGCAGGCAGACGTCGAGGAAGATCAGGTCGGGGCGGAGGCGGTCCAAGAGCTCAAGCGCGGCATCGGCGTTGTCGGCGACCTCGGTCTCGTACCCCTGCTCGGTCATGAACAGTTTAATCGAGCGGGCGAGGGTGCGCTCGTCGTCGACGATCAACAGCGTCGAGGGGTTCATATCGTACTGTCCCGGTCGCCCGATGAGACGGGCAACGTAATGCTCACCGTGGTTCCGACGCCAGGCCTGCTGGCGATATCCAACTGTCCGCCATTCTGCGCCACATACCGTTTCGCGATGGCGAGGCCAAGACCGGTGCCTTCTGCCCGTGTCGTGAAAAATGGATCGCAGACCGACGGAAGAATCTGTGGGGCGATCCCGCCGCCGGTGTCGGTGATCTCAACGACGACCGATCCCGCGTTGTCGTGTGCGGGTTGGTAGCGTCCGCGAATCGTGAGCGACCCGCCCTCAGGCATCGCGTCCAGGGCGTTGGAGATGATCTCGCCAAGCGCCTGCTCTACCTGGATCGGATCGACGTAGACGTCCGGGAGATGGCTCGGCAGGTTACGCTCAAGTCGGATACCGTGATCCTTGATCGATCCGGCAACGGTGGGCAATACGCCGTCAATCAGCCTGGACGGCTGTTCCGACAGGGGACGGAAACGTCCGGGTCGAGAGAACGCAAGCAGGTGGGTGATCCGGCGATCCAGGCGGTCTACCTCGGCGATCACCATCTTGAGATGTGCTTGTGCCACCGAGTTGTCGGCCACATGACGAAGAGTCACTTGGGCCGCCGCGCGCAGACTCGCCAGGGGGTTGCGCAGACCGTGGGCCACCGCGGCGGACATCTCGCCGATCGAGGCTAATTTCTCCGATTGAATGAGTTGCGCCTGGGTCTCTTCCAGTTTCTTGATCTTGGCCTCCAATTCGTGATTGAGGCGGGCCATCGCCTCATGGGAACGCTTCAGGTTCTCGGTCATCCCGGCGAACGTCCGGGCCAACTCGCCGATCTCATCTCTTGAGCGGACGGCGATCTCGTGATCGAGATGACCGGCCCCCACCACCTCCATCGCCGCCTTGAGCTGGTGGATCGGACGCGCCAGCCCTCTGGAGATGAGGATCGAGGCGGCGATCCCCAGGACCAGGGACAGCAGGAGGATCAGCAGCAGCAGGTTCTGTTCGGCCCGCAGGATCTCCTCGAGCCTGGTATAGGCCCGCTGCAGGCTGTGGGCGCGGGCCGCGCCGTACACCTCCTTATTCTTTGCGCTGAGGGCAGGGAGCAGGCGGCCCTTCAACTCCGTGTTGGCCAAGGTGAGCGCGGCCTTGTGCTGCCCGGCCTGGTACAGGGAGATGATACGCCTGCCGACGTCGAACATCTGGGCGTGAAGCTGCTCAACGCCGGTGGCGAGATCCGCTTCATCAGGCGCGAGCGTCAGCCTCCACCGGCGAAGCCGTTCCGCGATGTCCGTTTCCAGTCGAAAGAACTCCGCCTGCGCCTCAGGGTCGATTCCGGTCAGAAATCCCCAGACTTGACGGCTCTGGCGGAACAGGACTGTTTCGAGTTCGGCATAGGTCCGGGTTCGGGCCATGCTTTCGCCGAGCGCGCTGAGGGCTGCTCGTTCCTCCCGGTTGTTCCAGACGGCCTGCGCGCCGATCAGGAGCACCGGGAGCACCATGAGCGCGAAACCGAGCAGCAACTTGCGTTGAAACTTCATGAATAGAACTTTAGCCGTCCTCCTTCAGCGCCGTCAAGGGAAAGTTATTGCCGGATAGACCGTCGTCCGGATCAGGACGAAGGGGGGGTGTCCTGTCCGGCGCCGTCGCGGTTTGTGCTGTACCCGGCAAGCACAGGTAACGGCTGAGTCGGCAGGCGATTTCGAATTTGACAACCCGAGGATCCTTCCGTACAATTCCTTTCAACTTACACCACCCATGACATCTGCTTGCCGGTTGGGACGTCGACATCTGCAGATCGAGCTGCGCATTGGCCCATAGATCGGAATAGTGCCGAGCTTCAGTAAGGACATGCTGTGAAGGCTTTGATCTTGAGCGGAGGCAAAGGGACCCGCCTGCGTCCGATTACCCATACGAGCGCCAAACAACTCGTTCCTGTCGCCAATAAACCGATCCTGTTCTACGCGCTGGAAGCCATGGCGGAGGCGAAGATCCAGCAGGTTGGGATCGTGGTGGGCGACACCAGGCAGGAGATTCGGGGCGCGGTGGGGGATGGGGCGCCATGGGGCCTCGACGTGACCTACATCGAACAAGAGGCGCCGCTCGGGCTGGCCCATGCGGTCAAGATCGCCGAACCGTTTCTGGGGATTGACCCGTTCGTGATGTATCTGGGGGATAACCTCGTCAAGGATGGAATCTGTTCGTTAGTTGAAGAGTTTACGCGGTTAGGTGCCAACTCGCACATCCTCCTGGCGAAGGTTCGCGACCCGCAGCGGTTCGGCGTGGCGGAATTGCAACATGGGCGGATCATCTCCCTGGAGGAGAAGCCGGCACACCCCAAGAGCGACCTGGCGCTGGTCGGCGTCTATATGTTCGATCGCACGATCTTCCGGGCGGTCAACGCAATTCACCCCTCATACCGCGGCGAGTTGGAAATTACCGATGCCATTCAGTTTCTGATCGATAACGGATACCGGGTCCATCCTCACGTGATCAGCGGCTGGTGGAAAGATACCGGGAAACTGGAGGATATGCTCGAGGCCAATCGGATCATGCTGGAGGCGATTACCCCTCGGGTGGAAGGGGATGTTGATGGCGCCTCCAACCTGATCGGCAAGGTCATCGTCGAGGAGGGGGCCAACGTCACCGCCAGCACGATACGAGGCCCCGTCATCATCGGTAAGCGCTGTCAGATTATCAGCTCCTACATCGGACCGTTCACGTCGATCTACCACGATACGCTCGTTCGCAATAGCGAGATCGAACACAGCATCATTCTTGACCAGTGTCGGATTACGGATATCGATGGGCGATTGGAGGATAGTCTTATCGGAAAAAACGTTGAGGTCTTCCGGTCCGATGGGAAACCGAAGGCCTACCGCCTGATGCTGGGGGACAGCAGCCAGGTGGGGTTGGTCTGAGGGTACGCGAAGTAAGAGACAGAAAAACAGGGTGTAGGGTGTTGGGTGCAGGGCGTGGGGACGGATGAACCTTATTGACGGCGTTAAGACCAGGCAGTTGCGCAGGGTCCCCGATGAGCGGGGATTCCTGACAGAGATGTTGCGCAGCGACTGGGAAGAGTTTGAGCGATTCGGACAGGCCTATATTACGGCCGCCTATCCGGGCGTGGTGAAGGGATGGCATTATCACAAGAAACAGACCGACCACTTTGTCGGCGTCCTGGGCATGTCCAAGGTCGTCTTGTTTGATGCCCGCGACGACTCGCCCACGAAAGGCCGCATCAACGAGTTCTTCATCGGCGAGCAGAACCCGATGCTGGTAAAGATCCCACCCCTGGTGATCCACGGGTACAAGGCGGTAGGTGATCGGATGTCGGCGATCGTGAATTTTCCGACCGAGCTCTACAACTATCAAGAGCCTGATGAATTTCGAATTCCCCCCGATAGTCCGGATATTCCGTACGATTGGGCGGTAAGGCTGGGTTGACCGTGCGAATCCTCGTGACCGGCGGGGCCGGGTTTATCGGGTCGAACCTCGTACGCCATCTGCTGGCGACGGATACGGCCTGTCGTATCGTCAATCTCGACAAGCTGACCTATGCGGGCAATCTTGAAAACCTGGCCGACGTTGAGGACGATCCGCGATACCGGTTTGTCAGGGGGAGTATCTGCGATGACCGATTGGTGGACGAACTGGCAGGGCAAGGGTTTGATGCGCTGATCAACCTGGCAGCGGAATCGCACGTGGATCGAAGTATCCAGGATGCGAGGGCGTTTACGGAGACCAATGCGGTCGGGACGCACACCCTGCTGGAGGCGTGTCGCCGGCACAGTATCCCCAGAATGCTGCAGGTGTCTACCGACGAGGTGTACGGTTCCTTGGGACCATCCGGTTACTTTACCGAAGAGAGCCCTCTGCATCCCAACAGTCCCTATGCGGCCAGTAAGGCGGCGGCGGACCTTCTGGCCTCGGCCTACTTTCGCACCTACGGGTTGCCGGTCATCATCACTCGGAGCTCCAATAACTATGGCCCCCACCAGTTTCCGGAAAAGTTTATCCCGCTGTTTATCACCAACGCCCTTGCCGATGAGCCGCTCCCATTGTATGGCGACGGCCTTCACGTCCGCGATTGGATACACGTACAGGACCATTGTGAGGCGCTGGCCCTGGTTCTCAGGCGCGGGGTTGCCGGAGAGATCTACAATATCGGCGGTCACTGCGAGCGGCCCAACATCGATGTGGCGCGGCTCATCCTGAGCGCGCTTGGCAAACCTGAGGCGTTGATTACGCGCGTGAAAGACCGCCTTGGCCACGATCGGCGGTATGCCCTTGATACCGCCAAGATTGAGCGGACCCAGGGTTGGAAGCCCCGAATTCCTTTTGAGACCGGGCTTGAGGAGACGGTCCGTTGGTATCAGCACCATACGACCTGGTGGACCCGCGTCAAAGGGGGTCAGTACCGGGAGCATTACCGCAGAACCTATGGAGATCTTTCGTGTGCCTTACCGTAACGTCACGATGGTGATACGGCCCGCGGTAGAGCCCGCTCAGTAGTGACCGGCCCGCAACAACCGTTGCCCCGCGATCGGTTGTTGTTCATTGCGGGTGTGCCGCTGCACCGCAGGGAAAGAGGATATGCCTACAGCGCTGACCGGAATACGCCCCTGGGGCGGCTGGACGGTCCTTGAGGAGGGGAACGGGTACAAGGTGAAACGGATTGAGGTCAATCCGGGCCATCGGTTGAGTCTGCAGTGCCACACTCATCGCAGTGAACATTGGGTGATCGTGGCCGGTACAGCGAAAATCGTTATTGGCGAGCGCGCCTCGATCATCGGTGCCCAGGAATCGACATTTGTGCCGGCAGGGGTCGCTCACCGGATCGAGAACCCGGGGCCGGAGCCCCTTGTCATCATTGAAATTCAAAACGGCCGCTACCTTGGCGAGGACGATATTGTCCGATTCCAGGATGATTATGGGCGAGGCGACGGAGAGTGACCGGAGCGTTCCATCCGTCTACGCGGTAGTGCTTGCCGGCGGCAGGGGCGAGCGCTTCTGGCCGATCAGCACAGATGTCCGGCCCAAGGCCTTTCTTCGCCTGGTCGGAAGCGAGTCGTTGTTGCAGGCGACGGTCCGACGGATGCGGCGACTGCTGCCGTGGTCCCAGATCGCCGTCGTGGTCGGCCAGACGCATGCCGAGCTGGTGCGGTCGCAGCTCCCGGAACTTCCCGCAGCCAATCTTGTGCTCGAACCGCAGGGCAGAGACACCGCGGCCGCGATCGGGTTGGCCTCATTGCTGCTTGAGCGGCTCGACCCGGACGCTCTGATGATCGCCCTGCCGGCCGATCACTATGTGTCGGACGATGAGACATTTATAGCGACCTTGCGGCGGGCTTGTGGGCTGCTCGCGTCGCATCCGGACCGGGTCGTGATGATCGGAGTCCCTCCTGCCAGACCGGAGACCGGATACGGATATCTGGAGGTCGGGGAGTCGCTGTCCGCAATCTCCGATGCGTTCTATATTCGTCGATTCCTTGAGAAACCCGATCGGCCTACGGCCGAGCGCCTGGTCACAGGCGGGTTGCACTACTGGAACAGCGGCATCTTCCTCTGGCATAATCGCGCCATCCAGAGTCTGATTGCCCGGTATATGCCCGACCTGTGGGCCGGCCTGTGCCGCATTCGCGAGGCGTGGGGGGTGCGGGAGACGCTGGCCCGCGAGTACAGCGCCTTTCAACGGCAGTCGGTAGACTACGGCGTGTTGGAGCGGATAGAGAGCGGGATTGTGATGGTCAGGGCCGATTTCGCCTGGGATGATCTGGGGGCGTGGGATGCATTGGCTCGGGTACAACCTGTAGACGATAGCGGTAACGTGACTGTGGGTCAGACGCAACTGGTGGATACCAGCCGCTCGGTGGTCGTCTCCGCCGGGCTGCCGGTCGCCGTGATCGGACTGTCGGAGATCATTGTGGTCGCATCCCATAACGGCGTCCTTGTGTGTCCAAAGGGACGGGCTCAGGACGTCAGAAAGCTGGGCGGGGGGCGTTCCTAGTGGACATTTGTATTGTCGGAACCGGATACGTCGGCCTTGTGACCGGGGCCTGTTTCGCAGAGGTAGGTCACCGAGTCGTCTGCGTGGATGACGACGTCGACAAGATTGCGGGCCTGCAACACGGGCAGATGCCCATCTTTGAGCCCGGTCTTGATCACCTGATTGTGCGGAACCGGCAGGCGGGTCGGCTCTTCTTCACCACCGACCTGCAGGAAGGGATCGGGGCGGCAACGGTTATCTTTATCTGTGTGGGGACGCCGCCGCTGGAAGACGGGGATGCCGATCTCTCGTCGGTCGAGCAGGTGGCGCGCCGGATCGGCGAGCTGGCGTCCGGTCACAAGCTGGTAGTCGAGAAGAGCACGGTACCCGTACAAACGGGCATGTGGATCGAGAAGACGCTCCAGGTGTATAAGGGGGATAAGGAGATACGGTTCGACGTCGCCTCCAATCCCGAGTTCCTTCGGGAAGGCTCCGCCGTCGAGGATTTCCTGCATCCCGACAGGATCGTAGTGGGCGTCGAGCACCCCCGGGCAGAGCGGCTGTTGCGGGAGCTGTATGAGCCGATTGTGAACCGCACCTTCACGTGTCCGATTCACAGCAGGTGCGCTGAGACGGGGCCCGTTCCGTTTCTGGTGACCGACATCACGAGCGCCGAATTGATCAAACACGCCTCGAACTCATTTCTGGCCACAAAGATCTCCTTCATCAACAGCGTGGCGGATCTGTGCGAGCTGGTCGGCGCCGATGTCGAGCTGGTGGCGCAGGGGATGGGGCTTGATCGACGGATCGGGCGCAGCTTTTTAAAGGCAGGACTCGGCTTTGGGGGGTTCTGCTTTCCGAAGGATCTGCAGGCGTTTGTCAAGATTGCGGAGAAATATGGGTACGATTTTGGTCTGCTTCGAGAGATTGACCGGATTAATCAATCCAGGATCTCACAAGCTGTCAGGAAACTTAAGGATCAGCTCTGGATCCTCAAGGATAAGACTGTCGGCGTATGGGGGCTCGCGTTCAAGCCGGAGACGGACGATGTGCGGTACTCCCCCGCACTGGCCCTGATCAATCGGCTTCTGGCGGAGGGTGCGGTCGTCAAGGCCTACGACCCGAAGGCGATGGAACGGGTGCGGCGCCAACTTCCCACACTCACCTATTGCCAGGATCCGTATGAGGCGGCTACCGGCGCCGATGCGTTGGTGGTGGCGACAGAGTGGAAAGAGTTTGCCGACCTTGACCTGACTCGGGTGAGAGGCCTGATGCGGCGACCCATACTGCTGGATGGGCGCAATCTGTTCGATCGACAACAGATGACGGCGATGGGATTCGAATACCTCGGGATGGGACGATGAAAACAGTGTCAAGTCTCAAGTGCCAGGTGTCGAGTTGGAGAGACGTTCGAAGGAGAGGAATCTGGCAGGCCATGAACTCGACACTCAGCACTCTACGCTCGGGACTCTCATCATGCCTCGCACACTGATTACCGGAGGCGCCGGATTCCTTGGTTCCCACCTCTGCGATCGATTGATCGAGGAGGGGCATCAGGTCATCTGCCTTGACAACCTGATCACCGGTTCAATGGACAACGTCGCCCATCTGATCGGACACGACGCCTTCCGTTTTGTCAGACTGGATGTCACCGAGTACCTGTATGTCGAAGGCCCGCTGGACTACGTCCTCCATTTCGCCTCTCCGGCCAGCCCTGTGGATTATCAGCGCCTGCCGATCCAGACGTTGAAGGTGGGATCTCTCGGTACCCATAAGGCGCTGGGATTGGCGAAGGCCAAGGGCGCGCGACTTCTCCTTGCCTCGACCTCAGAGGTCTATGGTGATCCGGTGATCCATCCCCAGCGGGAGGAATACTGGGGTAACGTCAATCCGGTCGGCCCCCGTGGGGTGTACGACGAGGCAAAGCGATTTGCCGAGGCGATGACCATGGCCTATCACCGATATCACGGACTTGATACGCGGATTGCCAGGATCTTCAACACGTATGGACCGCGGATGCGACCGAACGACGGCCGGGTGGTCTCGAACTTCATCAATCAGGCACTTCGCGGCGAGCCCTTGACGGTGTACGGGGACGGTTCTCAGACGCGAAGCTTCTGCTACGTCACCGATTTGGTTGAGGGACTGTATCGTCTGCTGATGTCGGACGAGGTGAACCCGGTGAACATCGGCAACCCCAAAGAGTTTACGGTGCTCGACCTTGCCCATATGGTTCTGGGGGCGGTTGGCGGCCCATCCGTTATTGAGTTCCGTCCGTTGCCGATGGACGACCCTCGTGTTCGTCAACCGGATATTGATCTGGCAAGAATGAAACTAGGCTGGGAGCCGACGTTGCAGATTGCTGAAGGACTGGCGCTGACCATCGACTACTTCCGTCAGCGGTCGGGGAAATCTTGCTGAACCCTAGACCCTAACCCCTATCCCCTGTATTTAGTAGACCGGCGTCAACCAGTGCGCGTACCGCTTCTCTTTACCCTTCACCACGTCGAAATAGAGGGCTTGAATCTTCTCCGTGATGGGCCCTATCCGGCCGCTACCCAGCAGCCGTTTGTCTACTTCAATGATGGGCGACACCTGGGCGCCGGTCCCGCAGAGGAACGCCTCGTCGGCGACATACAGCTCTGTCCTGCCGATAGGCCGCTCAATTGTCTCGATCCCCAATTCCTCTCGAGCCAGTTGGATGACCGTTTCTCGCGTAATCCCTTCCAGGATATCCTCCGATAGGGCGGGCGTAATTAACTTGCCGTCCCTGATGAGGAAGATATTCTCCGCCGAGCCTTCAGAGATACAGCCCTCTTCAGTGAGGAAGATCGCCTCATCGTAGCCATGTTCGAGGGCCTCCGTTTTGGCCAGGGCGGAGTTGACATACCCGCCGGTGACCTTACACCGTGCCGGGATCGTATTGTCGTGAATCCGTCGCCAGGAAGAAAAGCCCACCTTGATCCCGCTGGAGACGTTGATGTAGTCGCCAAGCGGCAGCGTGTACATGGCAATGCTGCTCGGATACCCGATGAACTTGGGACCGATCCCATCCGAATCGACATAGGCAATCGGCCGGATGTAAGTGTCGGTTTCCGGACGGTTGCGCCTGAGCAGTTCGAGGGTGATCTCCGACAGCTCTTTGACATCCTTGCCGATATTCAGCTTCAGGACCCGGCAGTTCCTGAGCAGCCGGAGGTAGTGTTCCGCCAAGCGAAAGACGTAGAGCTGCCGTTCATCCAGATTCCAGTAGGCCCGGATCCCCTCGAAGATCCCAGTCCCATACTGGAACGTATTGTTCTGGATGCTGACCTTGGCCTGATCTAACGGAACGATCTGTCCCTTGAAATAGGCGTACGTCATGATGTGTCTCTCGCTGCCCCGGCGCGTAAGTCCGACTGCCGGGCTCAACCTAACCGGAATCCTATGAAAAGTCAATAGGTTTTGGGTGTCCGAATCCCCTTGACTCGCCTCAGGTTTGACGCTATAAGACGACAGGTCTATTCTATGAGACGTCAGGAGCACAGCATGCTGCACGGGCGGACGATCGGGTTCATTGGGGCCGGCAATATGGCCGAGGCGATGATCCGCGGCCTGCTCGAAGCCAGGCTGGTGACCGCCGACCAGATCATTGCGTCGGATATCGCCGAGGCGAAACGAGAGCAGATCCATCTCCGCTACGGCATTCAGACCGTGGCTGGAGGCCGCGATGTCGGCCTGAAGGCGTCGATCCTGATCCTGGCCGTCAAACCCCAGGACATGGAGGCGGCGCTACATGGGATCGCCGCTTCAGTGGATCAGACGAAGACGGTCATCTCGATCGCCGCAGGCATCACCATCGCCTTTATCGGCGAGCGGCTGCCTGCCGGGGCGCGGATCGTTCGCGCCATGCCCAATGCCCCGGTTATGGTGCTGGCCGGCGCCGCCGGCATCACGAAGGGCGAGCACGCCACAGCCGAGGACGTGCAGATTGCAGAAGCAATTTTTGCGGCGGTCGGAAAAGCGGTCGTCGTAGAGGAAAAGCATCTGGATGCCGTGACGGGACTCAGCGCCAGCGGTCCCGCCTACGTATTTCTGTGTATTGAAGCGCTGACCGACGCCGGTGTGAAAGTGGGGCTTGCGCGGGATGTCGCCGGGCTGCTGGCTGCCCAGACCGTCCTGGGCGCCGCCAAGATGGTGCTTGAGAGTGGGCGTCATCCGGCAGCGTTAAAGGATATGGTGACCTCTCCGGGCGGAACGACTATTGCCGGGCTGTATGCCCTGGAGCGCGGCGGATTGCGTGGGATCCTGATGGAGGCGGTTGAGGCGGCCACGATCCGATCCCGGGAACTGGGCAGGAGATAATTGTCATGCCGTTTCTTGCGTACTTCATCGACGCGTTCGCGTCCATTCTGAATACCGTATTATGGGTGTACACGTGGCTGTTTATCATCCGGGCGCTGCTCTCATGGGTCAATCCGGATCCTTGGAATCCGATCGTCCAGTTCCTCGCTCGCGTCACCGACCCGGTACTGCGGCCGATTCAGCAGATGATTCCGATGTGGCGATTAGGCATAGATATTTCCCCCATTATCGCCATCCTGGCGCTCCAGTTTATCCAGCGGTGGCTTGTGCCTTCGCTTCAAGAGATTGCGTGGAACCTTCGTTAATGGTTCTGGTTCGGCAGGCGGGCACGACCGCCTCCTTTCGTATTCAGCTTCAGCCGAAGGCCTCTCGCGAAGCGATTGTCGGCGAGGTCGACGGTATCTTGCGGCTCCGGGTCACCGCGCCTCCGGTAGAAGGACGAGCTAACGAGGCCTGTCTCCGCCTGTTGTCAAAGGCGCTCGACCTGCCGGTCTCTCGCCTGCAAATCGCCGTCGGCGAGCATGCCCGCGTAAAAACGATCCGGGTCGCCGGCGCCTCGGCAGACCTCCTGCGTACCGCGCTCAGCGACCTGCTGGGACGCCCGCGTTAGCCTCCTGCCTCTGTCGGATCACAGAAGTTGGGCTTGACTGGAATCCCCGTATTTCCTATACTTCTGTCGGTTTTCGGGGGTGAGTGGGGATGGGCGGGCCCGAGCCGCCTGCAGTTTCAGACCGACTGAGAAAAAAGGAACGATGGACCGGAATCTGGCGCTGGAGTTGGTGCGAGCCACCGAGATGGCCGCCATCTCGTCGGCTCGCTGGATGGGATTGGGCAACCCGAGCGCGGCGGAGCAGGCGGCGATCGACGCGATGCGCCACGCCTTCGACCATGTGAGCTTCA
The DNA here is from genome assembly GCA_003104975.1 of Candidatus Methylomirabilota bacterium. Taxonomy (NCBI): domain Bacteria; phylum Methylomirabilota (SeqCode); species Candidatus Methylomirabilota bacterium. The sequence goes on along the minus strand of PQAM01000018.1, from coordinate 86,081 downwards.
AGGGCTCGATTGTCATCGGCAAGGGCGAGCACGGGAAGGCCCCGACCCTCTACGTCGGCGAGGTGCTCGGCCAGGGCAACAGCCCAGAAGTCGATATCGCACTTGATGCCGTGGAAAGCGGCGCGATTGTGGCACATGGCCGCCCGAATGCTATTTCTGTCATTGCTGCCGCCGAGAAGGGGTCGTTGCATCAGGTGCCCGACGCCCATATGGAAAAGATCGCCGTCGGACCCAAGGCGGCCGGGGTGATTGATATCACCGCCCCCCCGGAGAAGAATCTTCGCGCCATCGCCGAAGCGATGAACCGTTCGGTTGAGGATGTGACGGTGGTCATCCTTGACCGACCGCGCCATGCCGATCTGGTGCGACAGGTCCGCGGGATCGGCGCGCGCATCAAGCTGATTCAGGACGGCGATCTCTCCGCGACGATGGCGGTGGCGTTTGAGGGAACGGGCGTCGACGTTCTGATGGGGGTCGGGGGGGCGCGAGAGGGCGCGTTGGCGGCGACGGCGCTGCAGTGTATCGGTGGCGACATGCAGGGTCGACTGAAACCGCTGACGGAGGAAGAGGCAGAGCAGGCGCTGAGAATGGGGATCCGCGATCTGGACCGGGTATTTACGATCGCCGATCTGACGGGAGGCGGAGAGATCGACATTATGTGCGCCGCGACCGGGGTCACCGATGGGGATCTCTTGAAGGGGGTCCGCTTCTTCGGCGGGGGCGCGCAGACCCATTCCCTCGTCATGCGCTCGAGATCGGCGACCGTCCGCTTCATTGAATCAACTCACCGTTTTGACCGGAAGGCGGTCTCGTAGGCCCGCATTGAGCATGTCTTTGGTCGGCCAGCCATCAGCCGTCAGCGATGTAGGGGCGCTGCTTGCTGCGCCCCTTTGGGCAGGGCAAGCCCCGCCCCTACAGCAATTGCCGGAAGCTGATTGCTGATGGCTGAAAGCTGATAGCTGCGATGATGAAGTTCAAGGGTGTGCGGGGGGCGCCGGACCTCTTGCCGAATGAGTCCGCAACATGGCAGCGCATAGAGGCGGCCACGCGTTCGCTCCTGCAGCGGTACGGCTACGCGGAAATCCGGACCCCGGCCTTCGAACGGACGGAACTGTTCATCCGTGGCATCGGTGAGGGAACCGACATCGTCGAAAAGGAGATGTACACCTTCACCGACCAGGGTGACGTCAGTCTTACGCTTCGACCTGAGGGGACCGCGCCGGTCGTCCGAGCCTACCTTGAACATCAAATGGCCGCCCAGTCCCCCCTCGTAAAGGTCTATTACCTCGGTCCGATGTTTCGTCGGGAACGGCCGCAATCGGGACGCTACCGGCAGTTTCACCAGATCGGCGTCGAGGCGATCGGCTCCGACCAGCCGGCGGTGGATGCGGAGGTGATCGACCTGTTGTGGGCGCTGATCGTGGAGGCGTTTGGGATCCCCGATCTGCAGCTTCGCCTGAACTCCATCGGTGACGCCGTCTGCCGGCCCGCGATTCGCGATCGCCTCGCGCACTATATGGCGGATCGATCGTCGGAGCTTTGTACGGATTGCCAGGGACGATTGAAGCGCAATCCGCTCCGGATCATGGACTGTAAGCAGGCGGGCTGCCAGCGTCTGGTTGCGGACGCGCCGAAACCGCTCGAGAGCCTGTGCGACGCCTGTGCGGCGCATTTCGCCGAGGTTCGGCATTTGCTGGATCTGCTGAAGATCCCCTATATCATCGATGAGCGATTGGTTCGCGGCCTTGAATATTACACAAAGACGGCCTTCGAACTGATCAATCCTCGGCTTGGCGCGCAAAACGCACTGGCCGGCGGCGGGCGCTATGACGGTCTGATCGAATCGATGGGCGGGCCCACGACCCCGGCGATGGGCTTTGCGGTGGGGTTGGAGCGGGTCATCGCGTCGCTTCCGCTGATCGGGGAGGCGAGTGCCCTGCGGGGGGTCTATGTCGCGACCCTGGGACCGGAAGCGCGGCGGACCGGGATGGGGCTTCTGCAAGAGCTGCGTCGCCGCGGCGCGCGCGGCCTGATGGATCTTGAGATGCGCAGTCTCAAGGGGCAGATGCGCCAGGCCAATAAGGAGCGGGTCCGGTACTGTGTGATTGTGGGCGATGAGGAGTTGAAGCGAGGCCAGGCGACGCTGCGGGATATGGTGAAGGCGGACCAGACCGCCGTCGCGCTGGATCAGATTGTTGAACGCCTGATAGGGCTGGAGGGGGTGTGATCAGGGGCATGGGTGGCCTCAAACGAACCGAGTACTGTGGTCTGTTGCGACCGCACGATGTGGGGAGGGTTGTCGTCCTGATGGGGTGGGTGCATCGGCGGCGCGACCACGGCGGCCTTATCTTCATCGATCTTCGAGACCGCGAAGGGATCATTCAGACGGTCTTCAATCCCGAGTTCCATCCGGAGGCCCATGAGATTGCCCGACGGATGCGCACCGAGTTCGTCGTGGCGATCAGCGGCCGGGTCCAGCCTCGCCCGTCGGGAACTGAGAATACCCTGTTGCCCACCGGAACCATTGAGGTGGTGGTGGAACAGGCGCAGATTCTGAATGAGGCCAAGCCGCCGGTCTTTCCGATTGAGGAGCAGACCGATGTTGCTGAAGAGATCCGGCTGACCTATCGATATCTGGACCTCCGTCGCCCCTCGATGCTGCGCAATCTGCGTCTGCGCCACAAGGCGTGTCAGGCCGTCCGCGGTTATCTGGACCGACACGGGTTTGTGGAGGTGGAGACCCCTATGCTGACCCGAAGCACACCGGAAGGGGCCAGGGACTATCTGGTCCCCAGTCGGCTGAACCCCGGTGAGTTTTACGCCCTGCCGCAGTCGCCCCAGCTCTTCAAGCAGCTCCTTATGGTCGCAGGACTCGATCGATACTATCAGATCGTCCGGTGTTTTCGAGATGAGGATCAGCGGGCCGACCGGCAGGCAGAGTTTACCCAGATCGACCTCGAGATGTCGTTTATGAATCGGGACGAGGTGCTCGAGGTGACGGAAGGGCTGGTGGCGGCGCTCTTTGAGGCGGCCGGTAAACCCGTCCCGCCCAGACCCTTTCCCAGACTGACGTATGCTGAGGCGATGGACCGATTCGGTCTCGATGCGCCCGACACCCGGTTCGGGATGGAGCTGGCCGATCTGACCGATATCTTGCGCGGGGTTGAGGTAAAGGCATTCGCCGAGTCGATTGCCCGGGGCGGCGTCGTCAAGGGGATCAACGCCAAAGGGTGCGGCGCATTCTCTCGAACGCAGATCGACGGGCTCGTTGATTACGCCAAGGGGTTTGGCGCCAAGGGCCTGGCCTGGTTCAAGGTGGCCGCAGATGGACTCCAGTCGCCCCTGGCTAAATTCCTCGGATCGATCGTCCTCGAACGTCTGGCTGAGCGGCTGAAAGGGGAGGAGGGGGATCTGCTGTTGCTGGTTGCCGATCAGGCGAAGACGGCGGCCGAATCGCTGGGGCGCCTGCGGGTCAAGCTGGGTCGCGAGCTGAAGCTGATCGACGAGGGCGCGCTGGCGGTAACCTGGGTGGTCGACTTCCCGCTCCTTGACTACGATCCGGAACAGGGGCGATGGCAGGCGATGCACCACCCCTTTACGGCGCCGCTGGACGAGGACCTCCCGCTCTTCGACACCGACCCCGGACGCATCCGCGCCAAGGCCTATGACCTGGTGGTCAACGGACAGGAACTGGGGGGCGGCAGCATCAGGATCCACCGCCGGGACGTCCAGAGCCGGATGTTTGCCGCGCTGGGGCTCGGAGCGGATGAGGCGAGGGCCAAGTTCGGGTTCCTCATGGACGCGCTTGAATACGGCGCCCCGCCCCACGGCGGGCTCGCGTTCGGCCTGGACCGGATCATTGCGCTCCTGGCAGGGACCACCTCAATCCGGGACGTGATCGCCTTCCCCAAGACCCAAAAGGCGCAGGACCTGATGACGCAGGCCCCCGCGCCTGTCGACGCACGGCAACTCAGGGAGCTGCGGATCAAGCTGGATCTGGACTGACAAGACAGCTTTCAGCTATCAGTGAAGCCACTGGTGTCGTTGCGAGGCGAAGCCGAAGCAATCTCACGGTCTTTCGGGGTAACGACGGTGAGATTGCCGTGCTCCCTTCGGTCGCTCGCAATGACAGGGGCAAAGAGGGCAGCGTTGACAGCCGGCCGAGACGGGAATATGCTGAATGCAGGACACGGGAGCAGCCTCCAGCTCATAGCCGGCTGCTGATGGCTGACGACTGATTGCTGAATAATGAGCAGCGAAGCGGGGAGATGACGGGGGAGCAGGTTCGACCGGACACGAAGGTCTCTCTGCCCGTCGGGGAAGAGATCCGGCAACTATTCGGCCGCAAGGACGAGGTCAGGAGGCTTATCGAAGAGGCATTGCAGGTCAAGCTGGTCGCGCGTGACGGCCTCGTGAGTATCCACGGCGAGGCGTCGAATGTGGCGGTGGCAGAGCAGGTTGTCTCGGAGTTGATCTCGCAATTGACACGCGGTGAGCGGGTGACGCCACAGGACGTCAAGCTGGCGCTGCGACTGTTTGTGAAGAAAGAAGAGGAGGAGTTCAGGCGGATCCAGGGTGAGGTCATCGAGGTTTCGTCAAAGAAGCGGTCGGTCCGGCCGAAGGGTCCCGGTCAGCGACGGTATATCGAGGCGATCCGCCATCACGACATTGTCTTTGCCATCGGGCCGGCCGGGACCGGCAAGACCTATCTCGCTATGGCGATGGCCGTATCGGCCCTGTTGAAGCACGAGGTCAACCGGATTATCCTGACGAGACCCGCCGTAGAGGCGGGGGAAAAGTTGGGGTTTCTACCGGGCACCCTCTACGAAAAGATTAATCCCTACCTTCGACCCCTGTACGATGCGCTGTACGATATGATCGAACTGGAGCGCGTCACCCGTCTGATCGAGATGGGCACCATCGAGATCGCACCGCTGGCCTTCATGCGAGGCCGGACGCTGAACGATTCCTTTATCATCCTGGACGAGGCGCAGAACACGACCTCGGAGCAGATGAAGATGTTTCTGACGCGCCTCGGCTTCGGTTCAAAGACCGTCATCACCGGCGACATCACCCAGGTCGATCTGCCGAGCGGCCGACTGTCCGGTCTGATCGAGGTGCAGCGCATCCTGAAGGGAATCGAGGGGATCAGATTCGCCTATTTTGGCGAGGAGGACGTTGTGCGACATGAGTTGGTACAGCAGATCGTCAGGGCGTACGATGCATATCAGGCCTCGACAGTACCGGCCGAGGGGCGATAGGAAGGCGCCCGATGGCGCCCTATAGGAACGGCAGCAGTACCGTGATCAGCGCGCCGTCGCCGGCTGCGGGCCGACTGTTGAGCGTGCCGCGCGTGGTGTCCGCGTGGTTTCATTGGGCGACGGGACGTCTTGAGGCCCATCCGGGCGCACTCTATGCGCTCTGCGGTCTGGCGGTCGTCGCGATCGTGTTGGTCGTTGCGTCTTCGCCGGTGCTTCCGCCGGGGATCCTCACGCTCCTCGGGATCTGCCTGCTGGTCGGCTTCCTGTTAGGCAGCCTCTACCTGTACATCTGGACGCTCCAACCTAAGCCGCTGCGACAACCGAAATCTCTGCTCCTGCTGACCTCAGTCATCCTCTTGACGGTCGCCGTCACCCGCTTATTTGTCCTCTTTCTTCCCTCCGTTCATCAGACGCTCCCCACTGTGCCGGCGAGCGCCCTCGAATACACGATTCCTGTCGCCATTGGGGGTCTGCTTCTGGCGATTCTCTTCAACAGTCGCCTGGCCTTTGCGGGCGCCCTCGCCATCAACATTCTTGCCTCGCTGCTCACGGCCGACGGGTTTCGCTTCTTTCTGTACAGCCTTGTCAGCAACCTGGTAGCGATCTTTGCCCTCGTCGGTCGAAAGGATCGAACCATCTTCCTGAAGGCGGGGGTGGCGGTCGGGTTGGCCAACCTGTACTCGGTTCTGGCATGGTCGCTACTGTCCGGGTCGACGGAGCGGCTCGGCTTTCACCTGCTGTGCGGCCTGATCGGCGGCCTGCTGGTCGCGATGCTCTCGCTGGGCCTGCTCCCCCTCTTTGAATATCTGTTCGAGGTCGCCACCGATTTTCGATTGGTGGAACTGTGCAACCTGAACCATCCGCTCCTGAAAGAGATGATCCTGAAGGCGCCGGGTACGTATCATCATAGCGTGATGGTGGGGACGCTGACCGAGGCGGCCGCAGAGGCGATCGGCGCGAATGCGATGCTGTGCCGGGTAGGCGCGTACTATCATGACATCGGCAAGATTACCAAACCGTCATACTTTGTTGAAAATCAGCCGAATGTGAAGAGTCGGCATGACAAGCTTGGGCCGAATCTCAGCAACCTGATCATCGTCTCGCACGTCAAGGCGGGCATAGAGTTGGGCCGGACCTACGGCCTGCCGCCGGCAGTGCTGGAGATGATCCCGCAGCACCACGGCACCAGGCTGACGTTCTTCTTTTACCAGAGGGCCAAGGATCTGGAGGACAGCGACCAGGGCGAGGTTCATGAGGAGCGATTTCGATATCCGGGACCCAAACCCCAGACCAAGGAGGCGGCCATCCTGATGCTGGCCGACGCCGTAGAGGCGGCATCGCGAACCCTGACCGAACCGACACCCGGCCGGTTTCAGGCGCTGGTCGCGAAGATCGTCAATGCCATTGTTGTCGATGGGCAGCTCCGTGAATGCGAGCTGACCTTCAGCGAGCTTCGTCTGATTGAGGAGAGCTTTGTCCGGATCCTGTGCGGGATCTACCATCGACGGGTGGAGTATCCGGGGTTTGACTTTGAGGAGTCCGCGGGCAGGCGGGGCGCCAACGTTGATACAGGTCACAAACCGACAAAGGAAGATCAGGCTCGACACGAGCTTTCTAAAAAGGGTCGGACAGCGCACTCTCGTCCAGGCAGGGTGTGACGAGGCCGAGTGCGGGCTGGTGCTGGTAGGCGACCGAACCATGGCCCGCCTGAATCGGTACTATCGAGGGAAGACCGGCCCGACGGACGTCCTCTCGTTCCCCATGCGCGAGGGATCGTTTGCATCGTTGTCGCCGGATCTGCTTGGGGATGTCGTGATCTCGACCGAGACGGCCGAGCGACAGGCCAGGGCCTCGGGTCGCTCCCTTCGAGACGAGCTGGTTGCGCTGCTGATCCACGGGATCCTCCATCTTCTTGGTTATGATCATCAGACGCCGTCGGAGGCGAGGCGCATGAAGCGCCTTGAACGGCGATACGGCCTCCCATTCATTGAGGCTGAGGGCAGGTAGGCATTGTGGGTTCAATACATCCGTTTCGCTGTGCGTTGAAAGGGCTGGAGGATGCGATCGCCACGCAACGGCACCTGCGCACGCATCTCGTGATCGCCGCCTTCATTGCGCTGTTTGGGCTGCTGCTGCAGTTGTCGTATATCGACCTCGTGCTCCTGCTGATAATCATCGCGTTGGTGATCATCGCGGAGCTGCTGAATACGGCGATAGAGTTGAGTGTGGACCTGGTATCGCCCGGTATGCACACGATCGCCGGACGGGCAAAGGATATTGCCGCCGGCGCGGTCCTGGTCGCCGCATCGGTTGCGGCTGTCGTCGGCACCGTCATCCTTGCGCCCCCGCTGTTTCAGGCCCTCGTCGCGAGCCCGCTTTCGGCGCGGTCGGCCATGCTGGCAGCCACCGCCATTGGACTGGCAGGGAGTATTGTCACTGCGCTTTTGCCGCGCCCCACGCGGCGTCGGGCGTCGGGCGTCGAGTCGCGCCACACCCTACACCCCGCACCCTTCACCCAAGACTCCAAAAACGCTTCTCAACGGTGACACAGGTATGACCAGTTTCAAGTCCGGTTTCATCGCCATTATCGGCCGCCCCAATGTGGGCAAATCGACCCTGATGAACCGGCTGTTGGGGCAGAGGGTGTCGATTGTCTCTCCCAGGCCGCAGACGACCAGAACCAAGGTCCTGGGGATCAAGAATCTGCCCGGCGCGCAACTGATCTTCCTGGATACGCCGGGGATCGACAAGTCCGGCGGTTACTTTCACCGATTGATGGTTAAAACCGCTACCAACAGCCTGGAGGGGGCGGATCTGATCCTCTGGATCGTAGAGGCCCCCGATCCGCTTTCTCAGGGCGACAAACTGATTCTCGAGATGCTGAAGCGGGTCGGGTCGCCGATTCTGCTCGCCATCAATAAGGTCGATCTCGTCGGGAAAGAAAGCCTGCTCCCTACGATCGACCGCTTCAGATCTCTGCTGCCATTTGCCGAGATTGTGCCGATCTCCGCCACGGCAGGCGACAACGTGCCGCTCCTGGAGTCGCTGCTGGTCCATTATCTTCGGGAGGGACCCCCGCTCTATCCCCCCGAGCAGGTGACCGACCAGCCGGAGCGGTTTGTCATTGCCGAACTGATCCGCGAGCGGATATTCCGCTCCGTCTATCAGGAGGTTCCGTACGCAGTAGCCGTATTGGTCGAAAAGGTCCGGGCGCGGGAGGGGCGGGCGCTGACCGACGTCGAGGCCACCATTTACGTCGAGAAGGACTCGCAGAAGGCGATCATTATCGGGCATGGGGGAACGATGTTGAAGCGGATCGGGGAGTCGGCCAGACCGGAGATCGAGAGGCTGCTCGGCACCCAGGTCTTTTTGAAGCTGTGGGTCAAGGTTCGCAGCGATTGGCAGAAAGACGACGAGGCGCTGAGGCGGCTCGGCTACCTGCAACAATAACGTTGTGGGTTTCGAGTTGCGAGCGTCGAAACCCCCAACCCGTTGCCCGACACCCGGGACTCGACACATGCCCCTGCACACAACCGAAGCGATTGTGATCGGTGGATACAATCTTGGCGAGGCCGATCGCATCATCCCGTTCTTCACGCGAAGGCTGGGCAAGGTCCGGGCGGTAGCGAAGGGGGCCAGGCGGCTTCGCAGCCGATACGGCGGGACCCTCGAGCTGTTCACGCTCGGCCAGCTTGTCTTCTTTGAGTCGCCCAACCGGACCCTTCATAAGATCAATGAGTTCTCCGTCGTCGACTCGTTCGCCGCACTCAAGGCCGATCTGGGGAGGCTGAGCCGTGGGGCCTACCTTGTGGAGTTGGCGGGCGCATCAGTCGAGGATGGGGAGGTGAATGAGGAGATCTTTCTCCTGCTGCGCGATGCCCTGACGCTCCTTGTGTTACATGACGACCCGCGCCTGCTCAGGGCGTTCGAGATTCGCCTCCTCAGGATCGTCGGCTACCTGCTGGAGTTGTATCGTTGCCTGGTATGCCGGTCTGCGCTGGGGACCGGCGCCGAACCCGCCATCAGCCCGACCCGCGGCGGCCTGGTCTGCCCCGGGTGCCTGCCCCGGGCGCCGGACGGCATCTCGATCTGGTTAGGATCATTGGGATTTCTTCGAGAGAGTTTGCACGACAACCTGAAGCGATCGTTGGCGCTGCCGCTCGCCCCTCCTCACGCGACGAATCTCCAAGAGGTCTTAAGAGCGTGCATCGCCCACTTTTTCGGCAAACGACTCCGGTCTCTCGCCTTCCTGTCGCTTGTTGAGTAACCGGGTAGTGGTGGAGGCGTAGATGCGCGCGCTGTACCTGACCCATGCGCGGCCTGTCGAAGAACATCCGCTCCAGCCGGTCGAGTTGCCGATGCCGGTCCCCGGTCCGGGTGAACTCCGTCTTAAGGTTGAGGCCTGCGGTCTGTGCCGAACCGACCTGCATATCATCGAAGGCGACCTGTCGCTCCCCACGCTTCCTATCGTGCCCGGCCACCAGGTTGTCGGCGTGGTCGATCGGGTCGGCGAGGGCGCGTCGCGCTTCCGGGTGGGTGATCGGCTGGGGGTGCCCTGGCTGTACTCCACCTGTGGCCGGTGCGCCTTCTGCCGGAATGATCAGGAAAACCTCTGCGACGCCGCCCGCTTTACCGGCTACCATGTGAACGGCGGGTATGCGGAGTTCATGGTCGTGCACGAGGCATTTGCGTATCCGCTCCCGCCCGACATCCCGACGGTCCACGCCGCGCCCTTACTCTGCGCAGGGGTGATCGGCTTCCGCGCCCTTCGATTGAGCGGGATCAAGCCGGGCGGGCGACTCGGGCTGTATGGGTTCGGCGGCTCGGCGCACATTGCCATCCAGGTGGCCGTCCATTGGGGGTGTGAGGTGTGGGTCTTTACGCGAAGCGAGGCGCACCGTACGCTGGCCCGCGAACTGGGCGCCCACTGGGTGGGCCGGGCCGAGGATCATCCGCCCGGGCGGCTTGATGCTGCGGTGATCTTTGCGCCGGTCGGGCGGCTGGTACCGGATGCGCTTCGGGTCCTCAGAAAGGGCGGGACGATCGCCACGGCCGGCATCACAATGAGCCGAATCCCGGAACTTGACTACACCCTGCTGTACCAGGAGCGGACCATTCGGAGCATCGCCAACAGCACCCGGCGGGATGTTGTGGATCTCTTGCGCCTTGCAGCCGAGATTCCGATCCGGACCGAGGTTCGTACCTTCCCGCTCGAAGAGGCCAACAACGCGCTTCACCTCCTGAAAGACAGCCGGTTCAGCGGCGCCGGGGTTCTGGCGATCTGATCGCGCTCGCTTTTTTCGTTGACAGGAATGAGCAGTCTGAGGTAGGCTGACACGCCGCGTCGGTGTTGGCGTGATCTGTACGTACTCGGAAGCATGGTGGCGACGAACGTGAGGCGCGGAGAGAGCAACGCTTGATTCACGCGCATCGCCAGCCACGAAGGAATCTATGCGCGAATATTCGGAATCGCTGCAGGCGCTGCTCCCACCCCAAGCTCGTCAGTACAGGACCCTTCGAATCGTCTTTATCAAACCCTCACAGTACGATGATGACGGTTACGTCATCCGTTTCTGGAAGGGCGTCCTGCCCAGCAATACCCTCAGCGTACTGCGCGGCCTGACCGAAGACGTCGAAAGGCGCGGCGTCCTGGGTGATATTGCCATTCGACTCGACACCTTCGATGAGGTGGCGCAAAAGGTTCCGGTCAGGCAAATCATGAGATGGAGCCGTCAATCCGACACCAAGCTGGTGGTCTGTCTGGTCGGGGTCCAAACCCCTCAGTTTCCGCGAGCGCTCGATTTCGGCAAGCAGTTTCGCGCGCACGGGATTGACGTCATTGTCGGGGGATTCCATACCAGCGGCACCGTCAATATGCTCGGCGACCAGGATCCGGATATTCAGGAACTGTATCGGCAGTCGATCGTGGTCGTTGCCGGCGAGGTTGAAGGACACTGGGGCGAGATACTGACCGATGTCCTGAACGGGCAATTGAAGCCGCTCTACTCCTTTGCCGACGATCTCAAGAACCTGGTTGACATTGCAGACGCCCCGCTCCCCGTCACGAGCCCCAAAACGATGAAGCATTTTGCCAGGCCCAACTTTGGGACCGTGGAGACCTCGCGCGGCTGTCCGTTTTCCTGCTCCTTCTGCACCATTATCAATGTACAGGGTCGGATGATGCGGGAGCGCTCTCCGGAGGCGATCGCCGAACTCATTCGGCGAAATTACCGGGAACGCGGCATCAATTTCTACTTCCTGACGGACGACAATTTTGCACGCAAGAAGCTGTGGCGCGAGACCTTTGAGGCGATCATTACGCTGCGCGGCGAAGGGATCAACATCACCTTCATGATGCAGGTGGACTTGGCCCGCAAACCGAAGGACTTCGTGCGTCTCGCTGCCGAGGCCGGCTGCAGCCAGGTGTTTGTCGGCCTGGAGAGCGTCAATCCGGAGAACCTCAAGTCGCAGGGGAAGGGGCAGAATAAGGTCGAGGAGTATGTTAACGCCATTCACGAGTGGCACGAAGCCGGCGTCGTCGTCCACGCCGCCTATATCATCGGCCTCCCCTTCGATACCAAGGAGCAGGTCGGTCGGGATATTCAATACCTGACGGAGGTCATTCAGCCGGATCAGGCCTCCTTCTTTATGCTGACGCCGCTGCCGGGTTCAGAGGATCATCGGGAGATGAGGGCGCGCGGAGAGTGGATGGATCCCGATCTGAACAAGCGGGATTCGTTCCACGCCACGACCACACACCCCCACATGACTGCCGAGGAGTGGACCGCCGCGTATCAAGGGGCCTGGCGGGCATTTTACAGCAAAGAGAATATGGTCAATATCCTGGCGCGGTGGCGCCACAATCCGTGGATGTACTGGAACCTCATCAATGTATATCTGTGGTACAAGAACGCTGCCTTGATTGAGAAGCAGCATCCGATGGTGGCGGGTTTTTTCCGCCTGAAGGATCGATTGGCAAGGCGACCGGGATATGCGATCGATCCGATACCGGTCCATCTCTGGAAACGCACGAAAGAGGTATGTCGCCTGTTTGTGGCGTGGGCCCGCTTCATCAAAGAGATGGAAGAGATCTGGCTCCAGACCCGTCCGCGGAGCGAGCGGGAAATCCGGTTTTTTGATGAGGCGCAACGGATTCAAGGCGAGATCTGGCAGACCCTGAGGATTCCCGAGTGGCAAAAGGCCTACAGTGACGCCAAGACGGCGTTGCCGGCGAAGGTTCGGGCCCTGCTCGATCCATTTGAGGAACTTCCCTCCAAGATGTTGCTCAGCCGCCACGATCTGAATACCTTCCTCGAGAGGTGGGGGGATCTCCAGAGCAAGATCCAGGCGCTCCATCGCTCATGGATGTGGGGGGAGGGGCCGGCCAAGAAATGGCTTGAGCACCTGTATGCGCTCCATCGCGACACCTGGCAGGGGATAAAGGTCCGAGAATGGCAAGAGGTCTACTCCGAAATCCAGGGGCAGCCCCCATCACGACTGGATCGGCTCTATGCCCGGTATGATGCCTTGAGCAATCGTATTGTCTGTTCTCGCCAGGATCTCAGGAGGTTTTGGGGGAGAACACGAGAACACCTGAGCGGGCTCCGATTCTGGCAAATCCAATTTTCCGGGCTTGCGGTGACCTGCTTCAAAGAGCTGCTCCTGACTACGGCGTTCGCGCGAAGCCTCTTTGCATCCATTCGTCGAAAGAGCGCGAGGATGCCGCAACCGTGACCGACACGCGTTGATCCTCTCGATGTCGTCGCCTTAGTTTCGGCATACGTCATTTGGCGTATTGACACGCCCCGTTGAGTATGGTTACATGTCGGCGTTTTCGGGTACGGTTCCCATGGCAGGCCGCAGATGGTTCGGTGGACCCGCTGTCGCGCGGTGCGCTGGTGCAGCCGGTGGGTTGTGCGCGTTGGGAGAAACCATCATCGGTTCGGACATGGGGGGCGTTGTCGCATATGACGATTGGCGACCCCGCAGAGCCATGAGAATGACAAAGGAGGGATGAGGGAAGTGCGGTTAACCGGTAAGGTCAAGTGGTTCAATGACAGCAAGGGGTATGGCTTTATCGAGCGAACGGATGGAGACGACGTCTTTGTCCATTATTCCGCTATCCAGGGCTCAGGCTTTCGGACGCTGGCCGAGGGGCAGGCGGTTGAGTTTGAAGTTGTCGATGGCCCAAAGGGAAAGCAGGCTGCGAACGTCACCAGACTGTAATGTTCGCTTGTTGTACGTATAGCAAAAGCCCCTGCGAGGTTACTCGCAGGGGCTGTTCTGTAAAATGTGAGGCGATTGCTTACTTGCCCCCCTGCACAGCCTGATTGATGGCTGTAAGGCGCCACGCATTCGGGCCGACCGGACGCGTGACCGTCCAGTACTCTTCGAACTTCACCGGGTCCGTACGGCTGCCTTCCACAACCTGCCCCGTCGTTTCGTCGACGGTGTAATCAAGCAGATTGGCCAGGAACCGCACGGTGACGTAATCCTGTCCCTGCTCCTGCCAGGCCTCCGTCAATTCGACGGAGCGGACCGCAATGTTTTCCAGGCGGTTGATCCGTCGTTCATGCTTCAGTCGCATCACATCGGCGCCGAGTTGCGCATACATCTCGGACGTGAGGATCGCGCGGACCGGCTCAAGATCACGATTGGCCCAGGCCGCCTGGACCTTGAAAAAAAGATCGGTGCAGGCCTCCCGGAAGCGTTCTTCCTCAAAACCGTGGTCCATCTGTCGGATGTGGGCCAATCCCTGGTCCAGATCCGCCTCTTGCGTCATCGTTGCCTGTGACGCCGCGCCCTGGTAGCGTTCCGGCTCACGTTCATCCCACGCAACGCCCGGCTGGCCGACCGACCGACGCTGATATGGTCCCTCGGTCGGCGCCGGTTGCGGCCGCCGTCTGACCACCCAGTAAATGACCAAGCCGATGGTGCCCAGGATCACCATGTCCATCAAGCCGAACCCTCCGCCCATACCGCCGTAACCCGCAAAGCCCAGACTTCGGAACAGCATCCCGCCGAGCAACCCGCCCAGCATGCCTCCCGCCAGGCCCCGCATGAATCCGCCTCCGGATAGTGATGGCGACATCGGGGCCGCATAGGGATTCCTCGGCTCGGTCTGCGATTGAGCCGGCGGTCTTGGGCTGTAGTAGTTACGGCTTGGGCTAGAGTAGCTGCGGAAACCACGGCTGCCGAAGCTACGACCACCACCTGCTCGGGCCCACGCCTCCGGTTCTATGGCCAGCAGCGCGAAGACTATTGTAAGAACAATCAGTCCTAAGGGCGGTCCGTACTTTTGTGCCATCTACCTCCTCCTGTCGCAGAAACCCGACGAGTGAGCATTAGAGCTTGACGCACATTATCAACGATCGGCTTTTGACGGAATGCTATGGGCAGCTCCAAAACGCGCATCTGCTGAGGTAGGCTCCTGGCGCTCGGGTGCTGCACTGAGGACCGAATACAATAGAGGTGCCGCCTGTGCCGGATGCACGCACAGTGTATCACAGCATTCTAAGGTATTCCAGCGGATCTGGTAGTGGGTGTCGATGCGACGTTTGGTCGGACGTTGCCGCGTGCTGTGCGGCGGAGCGTCATTGGGCAATGACGGAATCCCGTGACTCTGGTCGTTGGCGTGTGGCACCCTGAGCCTCCAGATACTCGATCAGCAGCCCCACTTGGGCCTCGGTCAGCCCGAGGTTGGGCATCCGCACCTGCTTGTACGTGTTGAAGAGGGTCGTGGCGAGGGGATCGCCTTCGGCCAGCAGCGTGTCCGGTGTGGCGATCATCCGAGTGAGCCAGGTCCGGTCGCGACGGCGGGTCACGCCCAAGAGGTCCGGACCGACGCCGTCCCCCTTGCCGATGCTGTGGCAGGCGGCGCACCGCATCTGGAAAAGGTGCTGCCCCTCATCGACCGTGAGCGGGCGCGCCTCCGCGTAACTCTTCCTCGGCTGCCGGGATTTGCCCAGGAGATTCTCGATTGCCACGGCGAGGAACCGCGAGTTGTCCTCCGCTGAGTGCCGCATCCATTGGCCGGTCGGCTCGTGGCCGAGCATGAGGCTCGTCTGGTGGCCGTCCGGACTGTCGGCATCGGTACGGGACGAGAGTCCCAGCTTCTTGCTCAGCAGGTCGATGTCCGCCTTCTTGCCGGTAAGGAAGAGCCAGCCGGGACCGACATGAAACTTCTTCGTGTAGGCCTTGAGCACCGCGGGCGTATCCCGTGCGGGGTCGATGCTGATCGAGTAAAAGAAGATCTCCCTGCCCACCCGGTCGCCCAAAAGCCGCTGCACCTGGACCAACCGGGCGGTCTCCAGTGGGCAGGCATCCTTGCAGTGGGTGTAGATGAGGTTGATCGCCACGGCCTTGCCCTTGAGCAGGTCTTCGTAGAAGTGGACCGTCTGCCCGTCCTGGGTGACCAGGGGGACATTGGGGAAGTAGTCCGCTCCCCAACGGGAGCCCTGTGGGTCGGCCACGGCAGGACTGAGGCCGACGATCGCCGTGGCCAGGAACAGGGCAGCAAGGGCCACGAGCCTCCCTCCGATGGGCTGCCACATGGTCATTTCTCCTGTCTCAGAAGGCGGTCGGGACATCGGTCGTGTTCGAGTCGATGAAGTTCACGCCCTGCGGTGACGGGATCGGCGTCGGCAGCGGCTGGAGCTGTCCGGTCTGCGAATCCCATCGCAGCAGCATGGCGTGGTCCTCGTGCTGGGTGTTGTGGCAGTGCTCCATGAACGTCCCAAAGAACTCCCGGAACCGGAGCTTGACGGTGACGCTGCCGCTAGGGCGGAGCCGATAGACATCCTTGCGGCCCCGCTCCCAAGCCGGGACATTGCCGGCCTTCCCGTTCCGGGCAAGGATCTGCCCCTCTTCGAAGTGGATATGGACCGGGTGGTCCCAGCCACCCCCGCCGTTGACCAGGTGCCACACCTCGACCTGGCCGTTCTTGGGCGCGGCCGAAATCCGGCCCCAGTCCGCCCCGAGCACCGGCCCGCCATCCGTCTTGACCCCCCAGAAGTCGTCGTCGTCGGCCGAGCCCGAGGGGCTGAAGCTGATTTTCGCCCCCTTCCCGAACTCGAAGGTCCGCTCCCGCACGACGGGCTCGTTGGACAGGTCGGGGTTCGGGATCAGGGTGGCCGGTACCTGGCTCTGATCGGGCCTCGCCGGATTCCGCACGATCCGGAACTCCAGGAACTTGCCGACACAGGGATCCTTAGATTTCCCCGACAGGGCGTCGGCCAGCCGGAGGTCCTTCGCCGGCTTCAACCCGTTGCTGTGCTCGGTGAGGTTTACCATCCAGACCTTCTCCCCTACCTTGAATCTGGAGAAGTCGACGACGATGTCGTAGCGCTCGGCGATCCCCAGCTCGTCGAGCTCCGTGAGGGTCACCGGGTGGGGCAAGAGATTCCCGTCGTTGGCGATCTGGATCATGGGCGCCGCCTGCCCCGCGGCGTCGGCGAGGGCCACCTTGAAGAAGCGGGAGACGGCGCCGTTCAGGATGCGGAAGCGGTACTTGCGCCGCTCCACCTCAAAGAACGGCCTGTAGACGAGGTTGACCGTCATCACATCCCCGATGAACCCGTCGAACTCAAAAATATCGAACTGGAGCTGCCCGTCGGCGTCCCAGGCCTTATCCGCGAGCAGGAGGTTGACATCATAGTCGAGGTTCCCCCAGGGCTTGTCGGTGCCGCTGGGGAGTCGGAGGTTGACCCCGTCGTTGATCGCCTCGTTGCCTCGATCCAGGGCGCTGTACAGATTCGCCATGCCGGCGTTGCCCTTGTAGACGTTCTGGGCCGTGAAGCTGAACATGTGGTCGTGGAACCAGTGGGTGCTCATGGTCTCGTGCCAGTCGCCCGCGTGCGTCACGATGCCGCCGTTGTCATCAGGGGTGCCGCAGCGGGGATC
Organism: Candidatus Methylomirabilota bacterium; assembly: GCA_003104975.1. Taxonomy (NCBI): domain Bacteria; phylum Methylomirabilota (SeqCode); species Candidatus Methylomirabilota bacterium. The sequence goes on along the minus strand of PQAM01000018.1, from coordinate 68,919 downwards.
GGTGGCGTCCGTATTGATGGTGTCGTACCCGGCACAGAGGAGTGGCCAGTGGTAGTCGTAGAACTGGCCGGGGTAGAAGAAGGCCCCGGTGAAGCCGTCATTCTCCGCACCGTGGTGCGCGTTGTGCTTGTGGGTGCTGATGGTGTGCCGCCCGAAGCCCCCGTTCTGGGTCACGTCGGCCGGGAGCTTGTTGTGGTGGCGGAGGAGGATCGGCTCATAGTAGCGGGCGAGCGCCAGCTTGGGCGGCAGCGTCCCGTTGAAGGTCCACAGCGCCAGGGCGTTCTGGTCGGGCAGAGTCGGGTGGAAGGCCGGCCGAAAGCCGGCTGTGGGATCGATGCCGGAGTTGAGGTGTGCCGGCACCCCAGGATTGTACACGGTGTTGACCTTGGCCCCCTCCTGCGTGACCTCGATGCTCACCGCAGGGAGGAACTCCTCCCACCGCTGGTGCGCCCAGAGCTCCCCCGGAGGGCGTCCCTCGATCGGGCCGAAGTTGTCGATGCTCGGGACCCCAGTCGTGGGATACGACGCCACCAGCGCGGGGTCCAGGCGCTGCAGGGTGGTGTTCGCCAACCGCGTGGGGACGGGGTCCAGGACGGAGACAGGGTTGCGCGGCAGGACATCGAACCGTGGCATGGGTTGCGAGAAGGGGGTGGCCGCCCCCAGCGGGCTTGGCGGCAAGCCCGTCGGGACCTCGGCGTAGGCGCTCGTGGCAAAGGGGCTCAGCCCGTGCGTCGGGATCAGCAGGCCCCCCGCCGTGATGAGGCCCCACTTGATGAGGTCCCGTCTGGTGATCTGGCCGATGGAGTAGGCCTTAACGATCTCTATCCGGTTCTTTCGGGCATGCTCTGCTTCTCGCAGCCGAGCCTTCGATGCGTTCCATGGTAAATACATGGCTGTTCCCCCCCATTTTTCTGGTCGCATGGTGCTGTCATGCATTGTGGCATTCGATCCTATGGGTCTGCTTCAGCCTTCACCCACAGCATGGTCCTTCGCTGGCTGAGGGGAAATCGACGAAACTGTGATTGTTGTGTCAAACTTTTATCCCCCGCATTGTCGGAGTTCGTCCTACAAAGGGGATGCGTGCGAGGCATAAAAGACAGGGTCGAGGGTATAGGGTGTAGGGTATAGGGTCTGAAAGACATGGAAGAGGTGAAAACAGGGTGGAAGGTGTCAGGTAGAAGGTATGGGGCTGCAAGGTATAGGTTTTTGAAACCCTAAACCCTACCCCCTAAACCCTATACCCTGCTTTTTAGTCCAGCAGCCGGTGGTGGATGGCGTAGGCGATGAGGTCGGCGGTGGTCTTCATCGACATCTTCTCAAGGATTCTGGCCCGATATGTACTGATGGTATTGACGCTGAGCGACAGGTCGGCGGCGATCTCCGTAATTGTTTTCCCGGCAGCCATCCTGCACAGCACCTGATACTCACGGTTGGACAGCGCCTCATGGGGCGGCTTCTCGGTCTCGTTTGCAACGTGAGAGGCGAGTTGCTCGGCCAGGCTCGGGCTTATATATCGCCCCCCGCTCACAACCTTCCGAATGGCCCTGATCAGCTCCTCTCGGGTGGCGCTCTCCTTGGTCATATAGGCCGCAGCGCCCTTTTTCACGGCCTGCACCGCAAACTGGTCCTCGGGATACATGGTCAACACCAGAACAGGCAGGTGGGGGTGTTCCTGTTTTAATTCCTGTAAGGCATCGAGTCCACTCCTCCCCGGCATGGAGATATCCAGGATCACGACATCACAACGCCGGTTCCGGACCGTCGCGAGCAGCTCCTGGGCATTGCTCGCCTCGCCCACCACCGTCATATCGTGTTCGTCGCTCAGGATGTAGACCAATCCCTTACGTACCACGGCGTGATCATCTGCGATGACGACCCGTATCATAGCCGTGCTTCCGCTATGGTCTTAACCATCTGTACCGCACCCTCATGTAACAGTACAACGATTCGTAAATTCGTTTACACATTCCGTTCACCCTGAGCTTGTCGAAGGGTGTGTGTGTCGGGCTTCGACAGGCCTGGCCTGAGCACCGTTCGTTCCTTCGACAGGCTCAGGACGAACGGTGTCCAAGGGCTCAGCCCGAACGGGTTCAGTGTCGAGTGATTTCAGAGACGTCGGCTGTTGGAGCGGAATCGTCACCATGACGGTGGTACCGCCTTTGGGACTCCCCGTAATGGTTACCTCGCCTCCGAAGAGCAGGGCGCGTTCTCGCATGCCCAGCAGCCCGAGTGCGTTGCTGTCGGTCATCTCTTGTTCCGTAATGCCGCGGCCGTTATCGACGACAGCCAGGATGAGGCGGTCCTGGTCCAGTATGAGGCTGATATTGACGGCCGTCGCGCCCGCATGCCGGACGACATTGGTCAGGGCTTCCTGGAGAATCCGGAAGAGCGTCGTCGACGTCTCGCGGTCCGGCTCATACCCGTCCAGACCGACGTCCAGTTGACACCGTATCCCGGTCCGGGTCTGGAACTCCCGGGTCTGCCATTTCATGGCTGCCACCAGTCCCAGGCGATCAAGGATACCTGGCCGCAACTCCGTGGAGATCCGCTGCACGGATTGGATCGTGGCCCCGATGAGCTGCTCCATCGCCTGCATCCTTTCCAACAAGGCTGCCTGGTTGTGAGGAAGTCTGGCCGCCACCGAAGAGAGGTCGAACTTCAGGCCCGTCAACATCTGCCCCAGTTCGTCGTGGATCTCGCGGGCGATTCTGGTCCGCTCATCCTCACGCACCGATTCCAGATGGGCGGCCAGCGCGCGAAGCTGTTCCCGCGAGCGTCGCAACGCCTCCTCTGCCTGCATGCGCTCGGTGATGTCACGCCCGGCAGAAAGGAAATGAGTAATCTGGCCTTGACTGTTGGTGAGCGGGGTGAGGGTCTTGTCGTCATAATAGAGAGTTCCATCCTTCTTCCGGTTGATGAACACGGCGCGGAAGGGCTTGCCGGAAAGAATCGTCGTCCAGAGCCGCTCATAAAACTGCTGATCGTGCAGGCCCGACTTCAGGAGCCGTGGCGTCCGGCCGACCGCCTCATCCCGCGAGTAGCCGGTAAGTCGCTCAAAGGCGGGGTTGACGTACTCGATGACGCCTTCTCGATCGGTGATCAGCACGCTGTCGGCTGTCTGCTCGACGGCGCTGGAGAGTTTTCTGAGCGTCTCTTCCGCCCGCCTCCGCTCGACGATCTCGAGTTGGAGCTCGTGTGTGCGGAGGGCGACCCGCTCTTCGAGCTCCTCACGCGCTTGCTGGAGCGCGGCGTCCCGCTCCTGGATCCGGGCCAGCATCTCGTTGAATCCGTCGGTGAGCAGGCCCAGTTCGTCCTGACCGGATTTGATCGCCCGAGCCGAGTAGTCGTATCTCTCCGTCACGACCTTGACCATCTGTGCGAGATGGGCGACCGGTCCCGCGATCATCCCCTGGAGTCGAGATGAAAGGGCCAAGGCCGCCAGCGAGGCGAATCCCAGCACCGCAATCACAATGAGCGCATGCTTCAGGAGGAAATTGTATAAGGTGGCCATACCGAACTGGAGCCAGATCGTGCCGATCCGCTCGGCATCCAGGCGAATCGGCTGGACAAGGGTCAGGCTCCTCGCCCGAAGGGATAGGCCATCGGCGGGAGCGGCAGCGGGAATCAGATCCGGATTGACGTCACTGCGACGGTAGGTGGCGAAAACCCGCCCCTCCTGCGTGTAGAGGCGCGCGGCCATAATCCGCGGGTCGGCGCCCAAGGCCGCCAGGGTCCGCTCGCCGGCGGCGCGATCCCGGAAGGCCAGCGCCGCCCGGCTGTTCGTTCCGATGACGTCGGCCATGCTGCGCATCTCTGTCGTCATGGCCGACCGGTACATCTGGAATTCCACCGCCAGCAGGATCACGGTACCCGTTCCTAACGCCGCGGCCAGGGCGAGCTGGGTAATGCGCGCCAGCTTTGTCCGAATTGGAACATCCCGAAGCAAGCGCATCTTACGACCCCCCGTGAACAACCTGGGCTATTGGGATCACCATCGTTCCTCGCAAACACAATGGCGCCTCACGGAGGAAAGCGGTATCGGCAGGCGTCTGATTCTTATGTCAGACTGTGAGGAGGTCGTTGACGGGGTATGTCCTACAGGCCCGAGGCGTTCGCCTCACCGCCGCTGACGCAGCGGCTCAAATATCAGCCGATAGATCTTCCAGCCCTCGGGGAGATGGAGCTTCAGCGTAGTGTCGGACGTCAGGCCGGGAATCTCGGGCTCCACATGCCGAAAGAGACGAAGAATCGCCAGGCGGACCTCCCCCTTATGACGCAGGGCCTCCGCCAGGGCGAGACTTTCCGTATGGGGAATGAAGGGATCAGGATCGGAGTGCACGATGATAGTGAACGCAGATTGAAGGGCCGCAGTCGAAGCGACTTCAACACCAGAAAATCTGGGACCAGGACGACGAAACCCGAACGGGGCAGCGGTCGACAGATCTACATGAGGCCTTCGCTGCAACGATCGGATGTCATCGTTACCGGCTCGGCTGATCGCCTTCCAGGGGGACCGGGGATTGCCCCTTGACCGGCGACTCGACGCCTTGGCCGGCGGCAGGCGGCAAGCGCCGACGCCGCTGTCGAAGGTCCTGGATGGTACGGCGCATCTCGGTGTCGAATCGATCTTCGAACAGCGCGAAACGAGCCTGTTGCTCCGGACTCAAGATAGACCGCAGCCCTCCCTTGATGGCCTGTTCGCGTCCCCTGAAATCGGCCTCAGCGCGATCCAACTGGTCAAGTCTTGCCTTGATCTCTTCATCCTGCGGGGGGTGCTGCTTTAACAGCTCTGCCAACTCATTTCGAAGTATGCGCTGACGCCTGAAGAATTCGCGGCGCGATGCCTCCAATTGGGCCAATTTCGGGAACAGCTTGGCAGCCTGGCCTTCATCCAGATTGAGCGCCTCGGTCATCTTCCAAATCTTGATGGTCTCAATTAGGCGCCGTCCCTCTGGGGCATCGGGCGACCGTGGCGGACCGGGCGCAAACGGCTGCGCCGTGGCGTCGGGGGACGGACCCGCCAGCCGGAGCAGCCCAACAACGACCAGCGGGACCGACCACGATCGGACCGAACGGTATCCCTGTGACTGTGTCATGATTCCGACCATTGAAGCTGGTTCAGGTGTTCCAGCAGAAGCTGCCGCTCCTTTTCATCCAGCGAGGCGAACGAGTCTGCCGGGTCGGATTCCGGCCGTAGGATCCAGGCCGTCTCAAGTTGATCCCCAACCTCATCCGCCCAGCCAAGCCGCTGCAGCGCCGCCACCAGGACCGACGGCTCGTCGACGACCTCTCCCGCTACCATAAGCGGTTCGCCGGACTGTTGATTCCCGCCATTTGGATGAGGCGCCATCGCCCCTGTGTATCGTTTACCGTGCTCCCCTGCGACCTTTTCGGTCGCAACCGGTGTCCTCTGAAAGGACACCCCTCCAGGTAGAAGGCCCGGGAGTCTGACCACCACAAAAAGTGACACCGCCGCGACCGCCAGACCGGCTATCAGGCGCGGCCTGAAGGTCAACCATGATCCCGCATGGGTCCACCGGCTACCGGGTGTCGGCGTGCGTTCGTATGCCTCTTGCCGGATACGCCGCTTCAGAGAAGGTAGAAACTCTTCCCAGTAGCGTGGCGACGGCTCGGGGACCGAGTCGACCTCGACGCGCGCCAGGAGAGCGCGATAGGCGGAGAGGTCGGCGGTACACGCCGTACAGCCGTCAAGATGGCCGAGCACCTCAGTGCGCTGCACCGCCGGCAACTCACCCTCGATCAACCCGAGCAGCGTACACTCGACATCCTCGCATCGCATGACGATAGCCGTCCTTTTTCCCTTACGGGACTTCGCGCCAGTCCGCCAGCTTGCGCCGCAGCGCCTGCACAGCGTGAAAATAGTGCACCTTGGCCGTTGCCTCAGAGACCCCCAGAATTTCGGCGATCTCCCGGTGCGCAAGGTGATGATGCACCCGTAACGTCAGGCTCGCCCGCTGTTGCGGCGGCAACGTCTCGATGGCACGGGCCAGTGCATCGTTCCGCTCTCTGTCCTCCAGGAGCGCGAGCGACCCCTCCGACGCATCGGTCGGATCGGGATGCTGGTCGCCCGTCGTATAGAGCTTCCGAGAGCCCCGACTCAAATGATTGAGGCAGAGATTCACGACGATCCGATACAGCCACGTCGAGAGACTGGAGCGGCGATCAAATCGATTCAAGTTTCGGTACACCTGCAAGAAGGCCTCCTGCGAAATGTCCCGTGCATCTTCCGCATGTCTGGTCATTCGGTAGGCCAAATTATATACTTCCCGCTGGCGCCTCCGGACCAGTTCGTCGAATGCCGTCCCATCGCCCTGCAAGAATCGATCGATCAGTTCGAAATCTGCCTCGCGCAAGGCCTTTGTCTCTCACCAGGAATCATCCCCCGTCCGACCGGTCCGGCCCAGCAACGGCACTCTTGCAGAGCACGTCATCCCGAATCTATTCCTTAGAACGACCGAACCGCTCGAACGTTTAATGTCCGGTTCTACTTCTTCCGACGCTGGTGCCTGGTCCGCTTCAGCAGCTTCTTGTGCTTATGTTTACTCATCTTTTGTCGGCGCTTCTTGACCACGCTTCCCACTCACATTCCCCCTTTCTGTCGTTAGAACTGCCTGGTTGATCCGCTCTCGGACGCGAGAGGAGCGGTTTTCGGGTCCCGCTTGATCTGAAATTTTTCCAAACGATACTGCAGTGTCCGGTAACTGAGCCCCAAGAGACGCGCCGCCTTGGTGATCACCCAGTCGGACCTCTCCATCGCCTGCAGAATCAGGTCGCGCTCCAGCGCCTCAAAGGAGATTCCCTGTTCCGGGATCTCGATCGTAAACTTGCCGCCGGGCGCGCTCGTTGGGGCCGGTAGAACCGGGAGGTCGAAGAATCGAACCTCGATGGGGAGATCGTAATGCGTGATCTCAGGTCCTTCAGAGAGCAGGATCGCCCGCTCGATCACCGCCTCCAGTTGCCGGACATTGCCGGGCCAGTGGTAGTTCATGAGGAGGCGCATCGCCCCGGTACTGATCCCCCGGATCGGCTTTCCCGCAATGTCGCTGTGCTTCTTGATGAAATACTCGACCAGTTGGGGGATGTCGGTGCTTCGCTCGCGCAGGGGCGGGATCACGATGGAGACCACGTTCAGTCGATAGAACAGATCCTCCCGAAGCAGCCCGTCCTTCACCGCCTCGACCGGGTCTCGATTAGTAGCAGCGATGACGCGCACGTCGACATCGATCTCCTGTTTCCCCCCCAGCCTTCTGAATGTCTCTCCCTGCAGGACGCGCAGGAATTTCGCCTGGATCGGCAGTTGCATTTCAGCAACCTCGTCCAGGAAGATGGTCCCGCCGTGTGCCAGTTCAAAGCAGCCGGCCCGACGGTCCACCGCCCCGGTGAACGCGCCCCGCTCGTGGCCGAAGATCTCACTTTCCAGCAGACTCTCCGGGATGGCTGCGCAGTTGACGGCGATAAAGGGGTGATCTCTGCGCGGGCTCTGTCGATGGATGGTCCTGGCGATCAGCTCCTTGCCGGTTCCGCTCTCGCCGACGAGGAGGACGGTCGAATTGCTGTTCGAGACCCTTCGAATCTTCTCGAAAATCTCCTGCATGCGAAAGTGGCTGCCCACGATCCCCTCGATCCGAAAGCGCTCCTCCACCTGCTGTCGCAACAACCGATTCTCCCGACCCAACTGGATGCGCTCAAAGGCCCGTTTCACCGTCAGCAGCAACTCCTCCCGTTCCAGCGGCTTGGTCAGATAGTCGAACGCGCCCTTCTTGAGCGCCTGCTCGACCGAGTCCAGAGAGCCGTAGGCGGTCATCAGGATGACCAGGGTGGGGGGGTCGTCGCGGATCAGCCGCTCTACAAGCGCCAGGCCGTCGGTTCCCGGCATTCGAAGATCGGTCAACACCAGGTCAAACGGACTCTCCTGACAGCGCCGCAGGGCCTCCGTTCCCCCGGGCGCCGTCTCGACCGCGTAGCCTTCAGTCGATAGAATGGTCCGAAGGATCTCCCGCTGAGGTCCCTCGTCATCGACCACCAGGATCCGCCCGTCCCCCATCAGCTCTTTTCCTCCGCCGGCAACCGAATACTCACCGTGGTGCCCTGGTCACGAATACTGTCCAGCACGATCGTTCCGCCGTGCTCCTCGACGATCTTCTTCGTCAGGGCCAATCCCAATCCGATCCCGACCTCCTTCGTCGTGAAGTACGGCTCGAACACCCTCGGCAGGTCTTCTGCGGCGATCCCGTGTCCGGTATCCCGGAAGCAGATCTCGAGGTAGCCTCGGCTTCCGGCCTCCGTCACCCGCCTCGCGGTAATTGTCAGCTTCCCGCCCCGAGGCATGGCCTGGAAGGCATTGACCAGCACATTGACAAGGCAGGTCCGGATCTGTTCCCCGTCTACCGATGCCATCAACAGCGTGTCCAGCGCGCCACAATCGATCTCAATCCCCTGCTCGACAGCCCGGCCGCCGGCCATCTTCACGACATCATGAAGCAACGAGGTCAGGTCGCACGGGCGCGGCTGAAGCTTGAGCGGTTTGCCGTAGGTGAGAAAGTTGGTAATCATCGTATTCAAGCGGTGAATCTCGCTTTTCACCCTCGACACCAGATGGGTAAATTCCTCTCGTGAGCCGAGATCGGTCGGCGAAAACCGACTCTGCAGGTGATCGATGCTCAGATTGATGAAGTTCAAGGGATTCCGGATCTCGTGTGCAATGCCGGAGGCCAACTGGCCGATGCTGGAAAGGCGCTCGGCCTGGTGCAGGCGCTGCTCCAGCTCCTTGTTGGCTCGGAGCTTGCGCACCATGTCGTTGAAGCTGACCGTCAGCTCGCCGATTTCATCGTGGCGCTCGACCGGCAACGTCTCCTCAAGATCGCCTTGGGCGACCCGGCGCGCCGCCTGAACCACCCGATCGATCGGCCTGGTATACTTCCAGGACAGAATGAGCGAGGCGCCGATGCCGAAGCCGAAGACCAGCACGGTGGCGACGAGCCGCTTGATGAAGTTCAGTTGCGAGAGCTGGGCAAAATCATCCAGCACCATGCTGATCAGCGCATAGCCCATCCGCTGATTCCCCACCACAATCGGGACGAGCAGGTTGTAGGTCTTTTGGCCCTTTTCGTTGGCGAGCACCTCTCCCAGCCGGGCGGTGATAAACAGATCCCGACGACTGGGGTCGATCGTGGCGCCCACCCGTTTCGGATTGCTGCTGGCGATGACCTCCTGCTCATTGCTGACGATCGAGATCTCGTTGACCCCTTTTCGTTGCAGGCGGCTCACGTAATCCTGCAGCCGCGCCTCGTCGGTCCGTTCCTGCGAGGTCAGACGCTCCACACTGATCTGAATGGCGGTGGACAGATCGGTTGTGTGCTTCTCGACCTGCTCGATCAGCGCCAGCTCCGCATACCAGTACAGGACGAAGAGCGAGGCAAGCGTCAGCAGCAGGAGCGAGAACATCATCACGAGCAGTTTCGCCCTCAGGTCGAGATTGTCGAGCAACCCCTTCACCGTCGGCTCCTCCTTGCGCTCTGCATTACATTACAGGGCACGACAATAACAGCCTAGCTTATCGGAAATACGGGGGCTTGTAAAGCTGAAGGCGCTACGACAGGGGGACGAGGGAGACGATCCTACAGATCGTTTCCTGCGTACGACAGATTGAAGCTCTTATTGACAAGCGGGAAATCGGGCACGATGTTCTTGAGAATTGCGTAATGCAGCGCCGGCCAGTTGGCGAAGGACGGGTCTTTGACCTTCACGCGCGCCAGCCGATTGCCCTCGCCGGCGACCAGCCAGTGCCATATGGGTCCGCGCCACCCCTCAACCAGACCGAACCCGCTCGCGCCGCCCGGCAGCGCCGACAGCGGTACCGCGATCGTCCCCTCAGGGAGCCCGTCCAGGGCCCGCATGATCAGACGGGCAGCCTCTCGCGCCTCGTCGACCCGCACCATCAGTCGTGCCCAGACATCGCCCTCACTGTATACCGGCACGCGCGGCGGCAGGTCCGCATAGGCCGCAAAGGGATGATCCCGTCGGGCATCCCGATCAATACCGCTGGCGCGCGCCGCCGGCCCGACGACCTGTAGTTCGCGCGCGGTCTGTGTCGACAGACGTCCCGTCCCATGCAGCCGGTCCAGTACCAGGTTATTGTGCAATGCGATCTCGACGACCTCGTCGAAGTCGCTGACCGTGTGTCGGACCGTCTCGCGTGCGTCTGCGATCTGTTCGGCCGTCACGTCGCACGCGACGCCGCCCGCCATCAGCGCCCCGCGCAGCAAGCGATGGCCGACCAGTCGGACGTTCAGGCGGAGCAGATCTTCGCGCAGCCGCATCGCGTGGGCATTGGCGACCGCAAAGCCCGTATCCGTGCAGATCGCGCCGACATCCGCGACGTGATTATAAAGTCGTTCCAGTTCCAGCAGGATGACGCGCAGCCAGGCCGCGCGCGGCGGGATCTGCAGGTCCGCCGCCGATTCAAGCGCCTGGCAGAACGCCAGCGCGTGCGCCACGCTGCTGTCGCCGGAAATCCGTTCGGCCAGCTCTACCGCGCGTCTCAGCGGGACCGACTCAAACAGACGCTCGATCCCCTTGTGGACGAAATAGAGTCGGGTCTCGAGATTGACGATGGTCTCCCCTTCGACGCTGAATCGGAAGTGGCCCGGTTCAATAATCCCCGCGTGTACCGGACCGACGGTGACCTCATGGATCCCCTCACCCTCCACGCGGTGAAATGGAAAGGGCGTGCCGTCGTCCGCGAAGACGGGCGGCGACGGCGCATCCTGCAGCAGGGGATGATACGCGGCGGGCCAGAACTGGTGCAGCGGCAGTCGCCGAAGATCGGGATGACCGGTCGGGATAAGACCGAACAGATCGTGGATCTCGCGCTCAAATCGGCCGGCCAGATACCAGCGGGTGGCAAGCGACGGGAATCGACGATCCTCCTCCGGGACCGCCATCGATACCACGACGAACAGATCAGCTCGCCCGAATTCAAACAGGTAGCGTAGCGTAAAGGCACCACGCTCCGTTCGGGTGTCTTCGGCGACGATCAGTTCGGGTGTCGCCTCGAACCGATCGCGCACATACTCGGCAAACGCAGGCAGCCTTTCCCGCTCGATGCCGACACGCACCTCCCGCGGCGGGTGCGCGTACGGATCGACCTGCGTCAGGCCCGTCGCGCGAAGCTGCCGGGCGACGCCGTACAGATCACGCATGAGACACCCCGAGCACCCGGAGCGCCTGTTCCAGGGCCGCAGCGATCGTATCCGGAAAGGTCAGTCCGAGCACAAGCAATAAGGCAAAGTTGACGACCAGCGGCGCCAACGACCACGTCAGTACATCGCCGGGCTCCATCTTCTCCGGGGGCTCACCGTACAGCATCCGATTAACGCTGCCGAGCATGCCGGCAAATATGACCGCGAGCAGCGCCACCCCCAGGATTACCACCCATACGGAGCCGTTCTCGACGCCTGCGCGAAAGATCAGAAACTCGCTCATAAACGGCCCGAATGGAGGGAGGCCCAGCAGCGCAAACGTGCCGGCGGCAAACGCGCAGGCCGTCAGGGGCGAGGCCCGTAACAGCCCACGTACCCGTCGGATATCGGTCGTCTGATATTTCAGCAGGATGTTGCCCGACAAGAGAAACAGCAATGACTTCGACAGCGCATGATTGATGACGTGCAGAAGTGCGCCCAGGACGCCCCAGTAACCGCCGAATCCCAATCCCATGCAGATGACGCCGATATGTTCGACGCTCGAATAGGCCAGCATCCGTTTGTAGTTGCGCGGGACGATCAGAAAAACCGCCGCGACCGCCAGCGACAGCAACCCGATGCCCAACAGCCAGCGGCCGGCAAAGTGCGCGCCGACCGCGATATCCACCACCACCTTGAAACGCATCAGGGCGTACAGCCCCACATTAAGCAGGACGCCCGACATCAGCGCGCTGATCGGGGCTGGCGCCTCACTGTGGGCGTCCGGTAGCCACGTATGCATCGGCGCCAGGCCCGCCTTGGTCCCGTAACCGACGACGATAAAGGCGAACGCCAGTCGGACCACCTGGGGATTCAGCGATGACGCTGCGTCCTTCAGCGAGGTCCAGTTCACCGCAATCTCGCCTGCGCGGGATGCGCCGGCGTAATACAACAGCGCCGTGCCGATGAAGGCGAGGGCGATCCCCACCGAGGAGAGGATGAGGTACTTATAGGCCGCCTCCAACGACCGGGGCGTATCGTGCAGGTTGACCAGAAAGGCGGTCGCCAGGGTCGTCCCTTCAATAGCCACCCACATGATACCGAGGTTATCCGTCGTCACCGCCAGCAGCATGGTAAAGATAAACAGGTGAAAGAGCCCGAAGAAACTGCGTACGCTGGACAGGCGGGTATCGTCATATTCGGTCCGGATGTATCCGAGCCCGTACAGGGCGGCGATCGCCCCCAGCAGGGTGATCACCACGACCATCAACGCTGAGAGCCCGTCGGCGCGAAGCAGCCCGCCGATCGCCGTCGGTACCTCGCCCTGCCACACCCGCGCCGCCGTCATAAGACCGGCGGCCAGTCCGACAAGGGCGGCGACGGTGTGGACGGACTCGAACCACACCCGCGAACGCACCAGCATGATCAGGGCCGATCCGATCAGCGGTATCAGCAGCAGCGCGATCAGGCTCATCCCCGCAGTCTCCCCAGCCGGTCGACTTCAATCGAATCAAAGTTCTCTTTGATGCGATAGACGAAGACCTCCATAATCAAGACCGCTACCAACACGTCCAGAAAGACCCCCATCTCCACAATGAACGGGACCCCATACGTGGTCAGCAGTACGAGCAGAAAGATGCTGTTCTCGAGCATCAGAAAGCCGAGGATCTGCGTGAGGGCGCGCCGGCGGTTCACCATCACAAAAAAGCCGATAAATACGCCGGCGAAGGCGATCGGAATCGCCTCTGCCGTGGGAAGCGGGTTGGCCGCGGCGACGGGGGCCATCACATAGAATGCGATCGTGACCAGGCCGCCGCACACGACCAGTGTCGCCGGGGTCCCCAGATACGGCAGCGCGGCCGGCTGCAAGCCGATCTTTGTGACCGCGCGATTCAGGACACGCGGGATGACGAATACCTTCAAGAATCCGAGCACCGCGGCCACGCCGGCCAACTCCGCACTGCTCGTGAATGCGGCCACAACCGCCGCGGCAATCGCCAGGGTCAGCGATTGCGCCGCGAGGAGCCGGACCTGACCCGCCAGGTCCCGGCCCACAATCAGCAGAAAGGCCGTCCCCAGGGTCGTGAAGGCGAGCAACGTAATCAGCTTCGGAAAGAGTTCGGACGCCACCGACCCCACCTATTTCACGAACAAAAACGAGATGACGGCCAGCAGGGCCAGCGCAAACGAGCTGCTCAACAACGCCGGCAACCGGAACAGCCGCAACTTGGCCACTGAGGTTTCGAGCGCCGCGATCCCGATCGCCAGCGCGCCGATCTTGACGATCAGCGCGATACAGGCGACAGCGAGCGCGGGCGGCGTCACGGTCGAGGCAATCCCCCACGGAAAGAACAGATTCGACAACAGCGCCAGGAAGATGAGCAGTTTCATGCCGGCGGCCCATTCGATCAGCATCAGATACCGCCCCGAATACTCCAGCACCATCGCCTCATGAATCATCGTCAGCTCCAGGTGCGTCGCGGGATTGTCCACCGGCAATCGGCCGGTCTCTGCGAGCGCGACGATAAAGAAGGCCAGAAACGCGAGCAGGTGCCCGGGGGTCAGCAGCAGCAGCGAATCGGACGCGCCGCGTCGGACAATCTCATCAAGACTCGTACTCCCGGTACGAAAGGCCATTGCGAAGATCGCGATCATCACGGTCGGCTCGGCCAGGGCGGCAACGGCCGTCTCACGACTGGACCCCATCCCGCCGAACGCACTGCCGGCGTCCAGCCCCGCCAGCGCCAGAAAGAAGGTGCCGAGCAGGAAGAGGTACATCAGTACGATGATATTGCCGAGAAAACGGAGCGGCGTCTGGGTGGTGAGCAGCGGAACGAGCAGCGCCGAGAGCAGCATCGTCGCTGCCAGCAGGTACGGCGTAAACCGGAAGAGCCACGAGGTCGTCTCGGATACGACCGGCTCTTTCGCCAACAGCTTCCGCAGATCGGCATACGGCTGCAGCACACCGGCCCCGCGCCGCCCTTGCAGCCGCGCCTTCACCCGCCGAACCAATCCCGTCAGCAGCGGCGCGCCGAGGCCCACGATCAGCAACTGCATCGCCTCGATCAGGATCTGTGTCGGCATCGGTCGCCTACCCCGCCAATGCCAGCAGCGCCACCAGCGCCGCGAAGATATACACCAGGTAGAGATGGACGTTGCCCGACTGCACGATGCGCGCCCGCTGCGCGCCGCGCTGCACCAGCCTGACGATCGGGCCATACAGCGCCTCTTCGAAGATCGAGCGTATCTGATCGCGGTAGGTGATCGTCTCAACGAACATTCGGGATTCCGGGTGAAACCGAATGTCCAGCTCCCGCACCGGACGGTACAGGGGCGCGAAGACCCGCTTGAAGGGATTGGCGAACGCCGCCCCGGTATATTCAAAGCGTGCGGTCTGCAGCGCGCGCCCGCACCCCCAGGTCTCGTATGTGCGCGACCCCCCGCCTGACCCGATGATGCGCATCGTCATCAGGACCAGCGCCGGCAACGAGACCAGCGCGACGGCAATCCACAGCGGCGATACGATCGCGAACGCATCATTGGCGACAATGCCGTTCCAGTTGAAGCGCATATCCGCAGGGGTTCCGATCAGGTCGGCCACCGTCGCATTGAGCAGCCCCAACAGACCGACCGGCGCCACCCCCAGCGCAAGACAGGCCATGGCTGCGAGCGCCATCGGCGCGCGCATCATCCGCGGCGCCTCATGCGCCTGTTCGGCCGCCGGGCTGCGCGGGAGCGCCAGAAACGAGATGCCGAAGGCCTTGACGAAACAGGCGGCCGCCAGCCCGCCGGTCAGCGCAAGTGCGGCGATCGACAACGCAAAGAGCAGATTGACCCCGGTGATCGGAATCTCGAAACTGAGCAGGAGCGACTGAAACATCAGCCACTCGCTGACAAAGCCGTTGAACGGCGGCAGCGCCGCAATGGCGATCGATCCGGCGAGAAAACAGGCGGCGGTCTGCGGCATCCGCTTGATGAGCCCGCCCATCTCCTCCATGTTTCTGGTGCCGGTCGCATGGATCACGGCGCCGGCGCCCATGAAGAGGAGGGGCTTGAATATAGCGTGATTGAGCGCGTGATACAGGCCCGCGATCAGCGCCAGCGAGGCCAGGGCATCGAGGCGATAGCTTCGAAACAGCATCCCGGCCCCCACCCCGATCAGGATAATGCCGATATTTTCGACACTGGAATAGGCGAGCAGGCCCTTGAGATCCTGTTCGACCAACGCATACAGCACACCGAGTACCGCGCTCAGGGCCGCAACGACCAAAACCGTCCCGCCCCACCAGGACGCGCCGACCCCGAGCCAGTCGAACCCTATCCGAATCAGTCCGTAGACGCCGAGTTTAATCATCACCCCCGACATCAGGGCAGAGACGTGACTGGGGGCTGCCGGGTGGGCCTTTGGGAGCCAGATATGCAGCGGGACCACGCCCGCCTTGGTCCCAAAGCCGAGCGCGAGCAGGATGAAGATCGCGTCACGCGTCGGACCGTCCACTGCCGTCGATGCGGCGCGCCATTCGCCAAGGACCATCGTCCCGGTTCCGTGCGCCATCAGGAGGAACCCGATCAGCAGACAGGCAAAGCCCGCATGCGTCGTGACCAGATAGAGCCAGCCCGCCTGCTCCGTCTCTCGGTTCTCCGCCTCGGTCATGACGAGGAAATAGGATGCCAGCGACATCGCCTCCCACATGACCAGGAAGGTCAGTGCGTTGCGGGCCAGCACGACGAGCACCATTGCTGCGAGAAAGGTGTTCAAGCCGAGCCCCATCCCCGCCAGCGACGATCGACCCTCGTAGCTGTGGGTATAGGCGACGGCGTAGACGGCGGACGGGATCGCCGCCGTCGCAATGACCAGGACAAAGAATGCGCTGAGGCGATCCATCCCGAGCGAGAACCCTCCAATGGGCAGCAGCGCCGGGATCACGACGTTCAGCGTCCCGCCGGCCAGGCCCGCCACGCCCAATGCACAGGCAGCCATGGCGCCGATCAGCGCGCCCGCATGCCCCACCCATCGCGAGATAGCCGGCTCGCGCGCTGCCAGGAGCGCCCCCGCTGCGCCGGCGCCGAAGCCGCCGAGGGCGAGGAGCAGCAGGTTCACGGTCACCGTCTCACCAGGCGCCATCGTCACACTATCGAGCCATCTGTAGATCGACCATACCGACGCGCCTATCCTCGGCTTTCGAGCGCCGTCAGGATCCCGGCCAGGATGTGCGACGGGGGCGGCGGGCAGCCGCCGACCACGACATCGACCGGCACCACAGCCGATACCGGTCCGACGACCCCATAGCCGCCCGCAAAGATCCCGCAGTCCCTGGCGCAGTCGCCGACGGCGACGACGATCTTCGGATCCGGGGTAGCGTCATAGGTGCGCTTGAGGGGATCGGCCATATTACGCGTCACCGGCCCCGTGACCAGCAGACAATCCGCGTGGCGCGGCGAGGCGACGAAATGCATCCCAAAGCGCTCCAGGTCATAGTAGGGATTATTCAATGCGCCGATTTCCAGTTCGCATCCGTTGCACGAGCCCGCATCCACCTGGCGGATGTGAAGCGAGCGTCCGAAGAGGCGCCGCGCGCGCTCGTTAATCTGCCGCGCTACGGTCTCGATCTGTCCGTCGTCATCGGTCCGTCCCAGCGGCTCCGTCACCACCGGGGTTGTCCAGATCTTTCTCACGAGTGCCAGCATCTCAACCCGCGTTCTCCGATGACCTCACTGCGCCGATGTCCGTGTCCGGCTCAGCGGCGCTTGGGTGTCTGCGTCTGCTCGAGTCGGATCTCCTCAAGCATCCCGCGGACGCCGATCAGATGGTTGTTGAAGATTTCTCGTGCGGCATCAAGCAGCTTGAAGAGCGACGGGTCGCCGACGGAATAGTAGACGCTCGACCCCTCCTTACGGGCCACCACAATCCCCTTATTGCGGAGAACCGCAAGCTGCTGCGAGGCGTTGGCCGGCTCGATCGAGAATTGCCGGCTGATCTCGTTCACCGTGAACTCTCCGGTCCGCAACGCGTCCAGGATCGAGATCCTCAGCGGATGCGCCAACGCCTTAAAGAAATCCGCCTTGAAGTTGCTCAGTTGCTGTCTCATGGTTGTCCGATCGTCACGTAATTGCATATTATTGCATCTGCAAATATTACTATATATATATACCCTTGTTGTGGGCCTGTCAAGGGTGCGCCGCCGGCCGCCGTGTCGCCCCTTCCCAAAGCCTTACAGTTTTGGGATACTGACATACCACAGAATCCAGGAAGGGGTGCGTATGAGCGAATGGAACGAGCAGCGCATCGAGCGCGTCTATCGGCCAGGCGAGGGGCGCGAGGCGAGACACGGCCTTCTCAGTGAGGCGTTTGTGCGCCTGATACGGGAAGAGTTGCTGCGCGGACGGACCGTGCTGGATGTCGGATGCGGCACTGGGCGACTGACCTTCGCCCTGGCAGAGGAGGCGGGCCGGTTGATCGGTGTCGACTGGTCGGACGGGGCGATCGAGCAGGCGACGCAGCGCGCGCGCGCCCGTGGCCTGAATCACGTCACGTTTGTGTGTTGCGATGCCGAACGGACCGACTACAGCGAGTTCGGACCGATCGACCTGGTGGTCGCCCATCTGTGTATGTCGAACGAGATCCTGCGCCGGGCGGCCGCGGTGCTGCGGCCGGACGCGTGCATCGCCTTTTCAACCCTGCACAAAGACCAGTGGCACGAGACCGGCCGGAGTTCCCGATTTGCCTACGGGGAGGCGGACGTCGACACGGCGCTTGCGGCGGCGGGATTCGATCCGGTCTATCGTGAGGTCGAGTGCGAGCGGTTGACCTTCAGCGCCCCGATCGACGCCATGGCCTATGTGGAGGAGTCGGGTCTGATCGGCAAGTGGAAAGCCGAAAGCCGCTGGCGGGGATTCCTGGCCTATCTGGAGCGCGGCGGGCGAGCATTGACCATCCGGGCCAGGGTTACGGTGAAAGCGCGCAGGCGATCAGCGCCTGCGTGATCTCGGCCTGTACGTCCGGATCGGTTTCGCGGGTACGTGCCCCATCCAGCGCCGTCCGTGCCTCGGGCGTGCCGATCTGTCCCAGGGTCCAGGCGGCATGGCCCCGGACCAGCGGCTCCGAATCGGACAGGAGCGTCGCCAGGGCCGGGACAGACTTCTGAGGCGTGATATTGCCGAGCGCCACGGCCACGTTGCGCAGCAGACCCCGTCGCTTTGAACGCTTGATGGGACTTCCCTTGAATTGCGATCGGAACTGATCGTCGCCGAGTGCGAGCAGCGGGATCAACTCCGGCGCATGCAGCCCCTCACGAGGGTGAAATGCGGCCTCCTTCGAGGCCCCGATGTTGATATTGTAGGGGCAGACCTCCTGACAGATGTCGCAGCCAAAGATGTGATCGCCGATCAGCGGCCGCATCTCGGCCGGGATGCGCCCTTTCAACTCGATGGTCAGGTACGAGATGCAGCGCCGCGCATCCAGTCGATAGGGACCGACAAAGGCATCGGTGGGACAGGCCTTCAGACAGAGATCGCACGAGCCGCATCGATCCCGGATCGGCTGATCCGTCGGCAGCGCGAGATCCAGAAACAGCTCGCCTAGAAAAAAATAGGAGCCATGCTTCGGCGAGATCAGATGCGTATTCTTGCCGATCCACCCGATCCCGGCCCGGACCGCAACCTCCCGCTCCAGCACCGGTCCGGTATCGACGTAGACCTTGCCCTGGACCGTCCCGCCGACGACGCTGCGAATGAAGCCCAACAGGGCCTCAAGTCGGCTCTCCATCATCGTATGATAGTCGTCCCCCCACGCATAGCGCGAGATCCATCCCCTGGGTGCGCCTGTGTCGTGGGTCTCGCGCGGGAAGGGGGTGTGATAGTGCATGGCGACAGAGACGACCGAACGCGCCCACGGCAGCCAACTGCTCGGATGGCGTCTGGCCTGTTCGGTGCGCGCCATGTAGGCCATCTCGCCGTGGTAGCCCGCTTGCAGCCAGTCGGCAAATGCCTGCTCGTGCAGCGGGTCCTCGATCGGCGCGATGCCGACCAGTTCGAATCCCAGCCGGCGCGCCTCCTCCTTGATCGCCTCCGCCAACCGCTCAGGCGTCGGCGCGACCCCTTCCAGTGCCTGTGGTGTCGTGCTCATCCGGGGTTAGCGCGCCGCCCTGACGACGCGCAGCCGCGACCGCTCCGCCTTCCGCCCCAGCCGCGCCTGAAATCGCAGTGCATCCTCGGCCATGAAGAGATTGTTGAACAGGCAGTAGGTGGGTAGATCGCCGCGGCATGCGTCCTCCAGCCGATCGAGGTCCTGATCGGTATGGACATATCGGTACCCGGTCAGGCCATGCAGCCTGAAATAGCGGATCGCGCCGTGACGCGGCGTCTCCTTGAGCGGATCGACCACGTGCACCAGATCCAACTCGCGGCACAGGCCCTGAATGGTATCGGCCGTCCAGTCTCCTCGCGGCTCCCAGGCAGCGTGCCAGCCGGTGCGGTCGATAGTCGTAAAGAAACGGCGCAGGTTCTCGATATGCTCGGGCGTCGGGGTAAAGCGCGGCGGGCACTGAAAGACAATGATCGAGGCGCCCAGGGCGGTCGCCAATGCCCGCGTCTGGGTCCAGGCGGCGGCGACCTCCTCGGTCGGTCGGAAGGCGCCGTAGTGATCTTTCGATTCGTGGGGGATCGGTCGGGCCAAGCGGCGATAGGTGGGGCTCGAAGGCTCGTGTGTGATAAGCTGCCACGCCTTCATCGTCAATTCGAATCCGGTCGGCGCCCCGGCCCGCCATCGCGCACCCGTCGCGATGCGCGGCAGTTTATAGAAGGTCTGTTGAATCTCGACAACCGGGAAGGTTCTGTAGTACTCCGGCTGCCCCATGGCAAAACCGCAGGTCCCGACTCTAACCCGCGCCATGGCAGGGCCCACCTGTCTCGGTGCGTTGTCGTCGCCTCATACCCGGATTGTACACCCTCCGCATTCCTCCTGCCTAGCCGGAAAAGGTGGAGTGCGGAGTAATTGTTACATACCCAGTTGCGATCTATCCGGTCTCCAGCGCCCACCGAAACCTGCTCGACCTCCTTCCGACGCCCATCCGTCTGATACTTACAACCGGTCTGACGGCAACTGGCATAGGCCTTGCTGCTATGTAGCCTCACCATCGGCATTCCATCCGTTCCGGCTACCAGCTATTGCCTATCAGCTATCGGCTAAGCAACGCAAAAAGGAGGTCTTTATGCTTCACCACCCCGATGAACGCACTGCGGGAGTGGCACATGTCGTCAGGCGGACTACCGCGCACCTCGCCGGCGGTGTGGCGACGCTCGTGGCCGGCGTCGCCGAACGGTCGGCGCATCTGGCCTATCACATCGTCGTCGTCGTCGCGAGCGCCGCGATCGCCCTCTCGCTCCCCACCATCGCCCGCTCCTGGGTCCCGCACGTTGTCTACTACTGGTCCTTGATTGAGGATGAGAAGACCCTCATCCTGTCGGTCGAGATCACCGTGGCGGTGCTGCTGATGATGCTGATGGAGGTGATGGGGAGGCGCTGGCGCGATCGCCGGTTCGCCCAGGTCGCGAGGCGTGCCGGCCTACTAGGCGCCACGCGTAGCGGCCGGCGCTTTGCCGCACGGCGGATCAGGCGGATGAAGGAGCGGCAGGGCCTTGGCCGCGACCTCATGCTGATCGGCTCCACAGGATTCAGAACCTTCGTCGAGCCGAATGGCGACTTACATAGCGTGCTCCACCATTGCCGTGAGGCAAAGATCATGCTCCTCGACCCCGAGAGCGAGGGTGCGCGGGCGCGCGCCAGGGCCATCCTCCACCCCGATGTGACGGAGGCGCACCTTCGAGAGCAGATCTCCAAGAGCATTGAGTTTCTCAGGACGTTGAAAGAGGTCCGGAAGACCATCACACTGAAGCTGTACCAGGATCCGCCGTTTCTGAAGCTGGCGATTCTCGGCGACTATATCTGGATGCGCTATTACCCCTCCGCTATGGATGTGGAGATGATGCCGGAATACCTGTTCCAGCACGTCCCCCATCCGGAGAGCCTGTATACGCCCCTCTACCAATACTTCCTGACGAGATGGAACGATCCGGACATCCCGGAATACGATTTCGAGAGGAATGCGCTCGTATATCGGGATCAGGCCGGCAAGGAGGGCAGGCTGGAGCCGTTCGATCGGTCTCACACGATGCCGGCCGGTGCATCCACGCCTATGCGCCTGCTTGCGCCGAGTCATGCACGGCAGGCCGGCATACCGGACGGGTTGGGTGCGAAGAATCCTACTCGTGCAAACCCGTCGGGAAATGGATGGACGCAGGAGACTCGACCGTGACCGGCGCTATGGAAACTGCTCTTCGTCGAGTGGAGTATCTTCGGGGGAAGAGGGGGACGATAGCGGCTGCGGACCCTTCGCGTCGATCCAGGCTCGCAGGGCGGTGAACGCCGATATCAAAAAGGCCGAGATGCTGACCAGATATTCGCTGGTCAACCAATGAATGACCCAGACCGCCTCGGAGGGAGGCTCGATCAATAACCACTGCACCGTCTTGATCGCAAGCAGCAGAAACCCGACCCCGGCAGTGGCCGCGATCAGCAGCCAGCGCCCAGGCTCTGGTGCCCGTCGATAGGCTCGAAACAGCAGGACCGCCAAGAGAAGCGAGACGCAGGGAATCAGCCACAGGATCGGCTCATGCGGGACGGGACGGCCTCTCAGCGACTGGCCAAGCGCCAGCTCCAGGCCGGCAACCGAGATGACCCGATGGCCGGCGTATCGGCCCACAATCACCCATGGCAGGAAAAAGAGCCCCAGAGGGAGGACCCCCGCCCACGGCAGCTTGACCCAACGTCCCGGCGTCGCCGGCGTCGTCGGCAGGATTGCGAATACGACACCGCATTGCCAGCAGGCGCTGGCGCCGGGCACCTTGCGCGCCCCGCAGGACTGACAGGTACCGATTGGATAAGTACTCATCGATGTGCTCCAGGACCCCGAACCACAGGGTCTGCTCCCCTATATCATTATACTGCAGACGTCGAAGCGCCGCTGTCAAGGTCTTTCGTTCCAGTAGGGATGAAAAGCGCTGATCGAGCCGCAGTCGGTGAATCAGAGTTCAACGTCTTACACAAAAAGTGTAGCATAAAATATGCCACTCAACGTCTCTACGGCCCGGGATCTTCAGGCTCACGGCCCGCGTTGTCACGCAATCTGGCCGGAGAGGCGATCCCATTCGGCCGTCAATTCGGCCACCCTCCGCTTGGTCTGCGCGTGTCGGTCCAGCGCATCGCGGAACCGCTCCTTATTTCGGTAGGTCTCCGGGTCGGCGAGCGTATGGGACAGCTCCTCCAGGATCTTTTCGGCCTCGGCCACCTCCGCCTCGATTGTGGACAGCGACGACCGCAGCAGGCTCGACTGCCGGTGCATTCGGTTTCGCGTCTCGGCCTCGGCCCGTTTTTGCCCCTTGGTCTTTCGTTCCCTCGCCGGCCCCTCCTTCACTTCGGGCCGCTGTGCCGGCTGGACCGGCCCCTTAGTCGGTGCGGGTTGAGGTTGAGAGCGGTCGGCCGTCTCTTCCGCCATCAGGTGCTGCTTGTAGAGGTAGTAATCGTAATCCCCGGCATAGGGCGTGGCTGCGCCGTCCCGCACATCGATGATCCGGTTGGCCACGGCCCGGATAAAGTGCCGGTCATGCGTGATGAAACAGATTGTGGCCGGAAAATCGCGCAGCGCCTCCTCCAGGACATCGCGAGAGGGAATATCCAGGTGGTTGGTCGGCTCGTCCAACAGGAGAAGATTAGCCGGTCGGATCAACATCTTGGCCAGGGCCAGTCGGCTCTTCTCTCCGCCGGACAGGATGGCCACCTTCTTTTTGACGTCGTCGCCGGAGAAGAGAAATCGACCCAGAATGGCCCGCAGGAAGGACGACTCTTCCGTGGGCGCGGCCGCGGTGATCTCGTCCAGGACCGTATTGGCAGGGGTCAACAGCTCCAACTGGTGCTGGGCATAATAGGCGGTCGTCACGTGATGGCCCAACACCCGCTCCCCCCGCTCGAAGGGCAGGACGCCCGCCAGCAGCTTGAGCAGCGTCGATTTCCCCGCCCCATTGGGACCGATGAGGGCCACGCGCTCTCCCCGGCGTAGTTCGACATTCAGGTCGCGGTAGACCGGGTTACCGTCATAGGACTTATCGACGTTGATCAGCCGGATCACCGTCTCCCCGCTCCGTGGCGGCTCCGGAAACGAGAACCGGACCCGTTTTTGCTGAGGGGTCAGCTCCACCTTGTCCATCTTCTCCAGCAGCTTGATCCGACTCTGGACCTGGCGGGCCTTGGTCGCCTTATACCGGAACCGGTCGATGAAGGCCTGGGTCTCCTCGATCCTTTTCTGCTGGTTCTTGGCGGTCGCCTCCAGGATCTGCTTGGCCTCGGCCTTGGCGGAGACATACTGATCGTAGTTGCCGGTATAGGCGATCAGTTGCCGGTGTTCCACCTCCACCACCCGGTTGACCAGTCGGTTCATGAAGTTCCGATCGTGGGAGATCAGCAGGATCGCGCCGGCGTATCCGGCCAGGAACTTCTCCAGCCAGATGACCGACTCCAGATCCAGATGGTTCGTCGGCTCGTCCAGCAGCAGGGCATCAGGAGAGGAAAGCAGCAATCGGGCCAGCGATGCGCGCATCCGCTGGCCGCCGGAGAAATGATCCAGGGTGCGGGAGAAATGTTTTTCCTTGAACCCGAGACCGGTAAGGATCTCTTTGGCCCGGGCCTCCAGGGCATACCCGCCGAGCTGCTCGTACTTGGTCTGGAGGTCGCCGTAATGGGAGAGCAGTTCGTCGACCGCCTCCGGCGGGGCCGTCGCGATCTCCTCCTCCAGCAGGCGGAGATGCCGCTCAATCGAGGATGCCTCCGAGCCGCCGGTCAGCACCTCCTCCAACACCGACCGACCCTGATGGGCCTCCAACTCCTGGGTCAGGTAACCGATCACGGCCTTGTTGTTGATCGCAATGACGCCGCTGTCGGGGGCGATGCGTCCCGCGATCATCTCCAGGAGGGTGGTTTTCCCCGCTCCGTTGGGTCCGACCAGCGCGACCCGGTCCTCAAGGCCGATCCGCAGGGAGGCGTCCTTGAACAGGACGCGGCCGCCGAAGCGCTTAGATACCTGTTGAATGGAAATCATGGGTACTCTCAGTATAGGGGGACGCGGGCCGTGCCGTCAAACGTCAAGGGGCCTGCAGCCGGTTTTCAATCCACGCGCCCGCGCCCGGGTGACCTGTAGGGGCGCAATTCATTGCGCTCCAGGTGCGTGCCCTTCCCGCTGCGATGTCAGGTCGTCAGTCACCCCGCAGTGGAAACCTTTTAGTGGTGTGCTCCTGGCGGGAAGGTCATGACATCCAGCAGGAACGGACCTGTGCGTCCATCCTCACGTCACAGCATCGTACAGACTAAGAGCCCGTTGACCATGTGCGAGTTGCGCGCTATCATTGTGCTAGCAGAGGTTCATTCATAACAATAGGGAGGTGGTGTATGGCGCAACTCTTGGTCCGGAATTTGAATGATCGGGTCGTCGAGCGGCTCAAGAGCCGGGCGGCTCAGCACAAACGCTCACTGCAAGCCGAAGCCAAGACGATCCTGGAGGAGGCCGTGCCTGATGCCGGCGCGGCGTGGAAGCGCATTGATCGCATGTTTAACCGCTTCAAGCGTTCCGGTCGCAGATTCAGTGACAGCGCACTGCTCATTCGAGAGGATCGCAATCGGTGAGCGCCTATGTGGTCGATGCGAGTATCGGCGTGAAATGGTTCATTCCTGAGGTCCACAGTGAGGCCGCACGACGGCTGCGAGCAGCGGGGACCGTGCTGCACGCGCCCGCACTCTTCCAGTTAGAGCTCAATAGCGTTCTATGTAAGCTTGTCCGACGAGGGGAGATTACGCCCCGGGAAGCCCACGCGTTACAGCGCGAGGTGTCGAGATTGCCGGTAAGGTTGCATGCCGATGAGCCCGTACTCCTTACCGCATTCGACATGGCGCTGGAACTCCAACACAGCTTGTACGACTGCATCTATCTCGCGCTGGCGATCACTCTCGACGCCCAACTCGTCACCAGCGACCGTAAGCTCGTAGAGGCCTTAACCGGTACCCCCTTGGAACGAGTCCTCTGTTGGGTCGAAGACCTGCCTGTGAACCGTTGAAGAGATTTCCGTGACACTGACCTGCTGGAATCCACGCGCCCGCGCCCGGGTGATCTGCAGGGGCGCAATTCATTGCGCCCCAGGGTGCGCATCCCTCCCTCCATCATCGGGGTGCGGGATTCCCACCCCCCGCTGACCGCACTTCTGGCGCCGGACACGAGCTGTGCTCGTCGTTTCCATCCACGCGCCCGCGCGGGCCGCGGCGCGAGTGTCGGGACCCGAACCCGGGAAACTGCAAGGGTGTTGGTGCGCCTCCTTTCACGAAGCGAGGAGAAAAGACTTGCATCGTAGATCCACATGGGATATTTTCATATGATATTGAAACCATATATCTTATAGGTGACCCATGGGAGCGATTTCTCTCAAACTTCCCGATGATCTCCTCGAGGCCAGTAGCCGGTGCGCCGAAGCCCTCAAGGTATCCCGGGCCAAGTACATCCGACACGCCATTGAACAGATGAACCGCGAGACCCGCGCGCGTCTGCGCGCCAAGCGCCTCGTTGACGTCTCGCGGAAGATCCGGGAGGAGAGCATGCGCATCAACGCCGAGTTCGCCGCCATCGAGCGAGATCCTGATGCCGAATAGGGGCGAGGTCTGGTTGGCCGATTTAGACCCTCAACGCGGTACTGAGCCAGGCAAAACGCGCCCTGTCCTTATCGTCCAGTCTCAGGCCCTCCTCGATGCCACCCATCCATCAACGATCATTATTCCGCTGACCACCAACGTGGTTGCCGACGCCGAGCCGCTCAGGATTCGTGTCCCCGCCTCCGGCAGGCTACGCCGTGACTCCGACCTGTTGATCGACCAACTCCGGGCGATCGACAATCGGCGCCTCATTCAAGGCCCGATAGTCCGGCTCTCCAACCCTCTGATGGCCAGGGTAGCCGAATCAATCAGGGAGATCCTTGACATCGTCGAGGATTGAGGTCTGCCGCATCCTAACCCCAAGGCGAGTAGCAACCTCTGACCTCCATCACGAGGGCCGCTACGCTCCCGTTTCAATCCACGCGCCCGCGCGGGGCGCGACGGACGTGGAGCCCGGCGTATGCGCGTTGACCAGCCGAGTTGACACCGAACAGAGGGGATACTACACTGTTAGTACGACAAGTCACCATGAGAGGAGGGATCGCTATGGTGAAGCACCTGGCCAAGCATGGTAACAGCCTGGCCCTTGTGATCGATCGCGGGGTGTTAGACCTTCTTGAGATCAATGCCGACACCCCCCTATCGGTGACGACCGACGGCAAGTGTCTGATCGTGACCCCGGTGCGTGATCCGGAGCGAGACATACGATTTCGAACCGCACTGGAGAAGGTCAACACACGCTACGGCAAGGCCCTGAAACGCCTGGCAGATTAGCGCATGTCGGTCGTCTTTCTGAGCCTTGATGAGGTTATCGGAATCCATCGGGATATGATCGAGCGGTATGGCGGCAGCGCCGGCATCCGGGACATGGGTCTGTTGCAGCCAGCCGTCGCCATGCCTCAGGCAAGCTTTGGTGGCGAGTTCCTGCATACCGATCTTTTCGAGATGGCGGCTGCCTACCTGTTCCATATTGTGCAAAACCACCCGTTTGTTGACGGCAACAGGCGCGTCGGTACCGCTGCGGCAATGGTCTTTCTTGAGCTAAACGAGGTTGAAGTAAAGGTCTCTAATGAGCTGCTGGTCGAGACCGTTCTGGATCTAGCGCAAGGGAAGATCGGGAAGACCGCGATCGTCGAGTTCCTGAGGACGCACTCCCGCCATTAGCAGCGCGCTGGCGTGACGCCGGCCGAGAGACTCCTCTTTCCTGCCGTCATTCCGGCCCAGCCCGCAACGCGGGCGCGAGCCGGAATCCAGGCCATCATAGGGGTGCTGGATTCCCATGCCTCCCTTACCGTACTTCCGACGCCGGACACGAGCGGCACTCGAAGGGTCAATCCACGCGCCCGCGTCCGGTTGCTTTGTAGGGGCGCAATTCATTGCGCCTTGGGGTGGGTTCATGCTCGTCCGACATCCCGTGCCATAGAGGAACCGAAAAAGATAATTGCATACGACATATTGTTATGTTACCGTTTTTTAGAATTGGAGGAAAAACCATGCCTATTACCCAACTGTCCCAAAAGGGTCAAGTGCTGGTCCCGAAGGCCATTCGCCGCAAGCTCGGCTTGAAACCGGGCGCAAAAGTCCAGTTGACCGAAGAGGAGGGACGATTGATCCTGTCGCCAGTCCCCACCGACCCGATCGCCGCTGCCACCGGCTTTCTCACGGGATCCTTCTCGTTGACGGGTGATCTCCGGCAAGAGCATCGCGAGGAACTCCGCCGTACGATCAGGAGTTCCGAGCCGTCGAGGAAGTCATTAAGGTCCGCTGGTTAACCTCGTAACCATCGCACGCTCCGCTACCCCATTTCTCATTCCGGCCGCTCAGGCCTCCGTCAATCCCCTCACCCGCGCCCGGGTGACCTGTAGGGGCGCAATGCATTGCGCCCTGGGGTGTGTCCCTCCCCGTTCGATGTCAGGTCGTCAATCACCCCACCGGTAGACACCCTTTTGACAGTTTACCCCTACCGGGGAGGCCATTACCTCCTATAGGGGCGGCCCTGCGTATCCACCCTTGTGCCCGTCCACCAGCCTTCCTCCCTTTCGCACAAGGGTGTGGGATGATGTGCCGCTAACTTGCTGGCGGCTGTAAGGGGTGGCCTTCGCAGTGCCATCGTTGCCGACTTCGGTGACGATCATCTTGACCGATGGAACGGTATCGTATATGATACCGAAATGAAGCGGCAGATCGTTATCGATACCAACGTGTTTATCTCCGCTCTGCGTTCACGCCGGGGCGCGTCCCACCGACTGTTCATGTTACTAGACCGTGGGATGTTTGACATCACCATCTCGGTTCCGCTGATCGTGGAATGGGAGGATGCGGCGAAACGGATCGCGCGGGAAGTTGGACTGACTCACGCAGACATTGATGATATCCTCGATTATATCTGTCGTGTGGCTCGTAAGCGTGCTATTCACTTCCTCTGGCGGCCATTCCTGAAGGATCCGCAAGACGATCATGTGTTGGAACTTGCCGTGACGGCTGGATGCGATGTCATCGTGACTTATAACGTTCGCGATTTCGCAGGAGCAGAGCAATTTGGTATTCGTGTGGTAACGCCCAAAGAGTTTCTACGAGCGATAGGAGGTGTGCCATGAGCACGATCAGCTTGCGTCTCCCGGCCTCGCTTCATAAGAGTGTCCGGGAATTGGCCAAGAAAGAAGACGTGTCGATCAACCAACTGATCACCACGGCACTGGCGGAGAAATTATCAGCGCTGACGACCGCTGAGTATCTGAATGAACGCGCCACGCGGGGCAGTCGCAGGAAATTTGAGCGCGCCATGGCCAAGGTAAGGGATGTGAAACCCGAGGAGCGAGACGAATTATAAGGTCTGCTCCTCCAAATATAGGTGTTGCTCCCCGCGCCCGGGTGATCTGTAGGGGCGCAATTCATTGCGCCCTCGGGTGCGTCCACCCGGGTCCGATGTCAGATCGTCGGTCACCCCGCAGTGGAAACCTTTTAGTGGTGTGCTCCTGGCGGGACGGTCATGACATCTTGCAGGGACGGACCTGTGTATCCGTCCTCACGTCACGCCATCTAACAGATTTAACATTGGTGGGAGTGCGCTTATCGTGCCCGGTTCATCCCCACGCGCGTGGGGAACACGAATAGGCAATCACATTGGGCACGAGCGTGGCCGGTTCATCCCCACGCGCGTGGGGAACACCCTTACGCTGAGGTTTTTGCTCTGGCTTTCGCCGGTTCATCCCCACGCGCGTGGGGAACACGTCGGATCACCGAGCCACGGCAGGAAAGCGGCTGGTTCATCCCCACGCGCGTGGGGAACACGAGGAGACGGTCCTGTGGACGAAGCTCGGGGTCGGTTCATCCCCACGCGCGTGGGGAACACTGTTTGACGCCCCGGCACAATCCCTTGACAGCCGGTTCATCCCCACGCGCGTGGGGAACACCGTACCTGCAAGTCTCTTTCACATCCATACCACGGTTCATCCCCACGCGCGTGGGGAACACCGCATTGACGCGGGCCACGATCACGTCATAGGCGGTTCATCCCCACGCGCGTGGGGAACACGCGTTCACCCAGTCCGTGATCCGATTCCGCAACGGTTCATCCCCACGCGCGTGGGGAACACACTTCCTCTAACTCGCTGATTTCACGCCGATATTTATCAGCCTACAATTTTACGGACTGATCTCCTGATCGGGAAGCCCGACATCATTATGCTAGACAGCACTGGAATCGCCAGTCTCTTCAACAGGCAAAAACGAAACCAGCTTTGCTCCATCGAGCTCAACGGGGACTCGCCGATTCTTCCCGAGAGTGGTGAAATCGAACCCGGCCTCGTTGTTGGTTCGCCAGACCATCACTGCGTTACCATCTTCAATTCCTACTTGCACCTGTTGCCAGAGGTATTCGCGTACTTTTGCGGAATAATCACCTACGTAAACCCCGGCACGGATTTCCAGAAGCCATATAGCAAGTCGTCCCCTCAAGCGAGGCGGGGCATTCTCAAGCACGATGACCAGCATCGCCAATGGTCTCCGGGTTAGGAATCGCCGGCAATACCGCGTCTTCAGGCGGCTCCGGCGGCTTAATTTCACCAGCCGCCAGAACTTCTTCAATTGTCGGGATAATCCTCCCAAGCAGCTTCGTCTCGCGGAAGCAGTCTCGACACGCGAGTCGCACTTGCTGCTCAGCGTTTGTCACCCGCCCGGCAGCAGTGCAAAATGCAACGGGTACAACGGTTTCGAATTTGAACAAATCGGCAATGTCATAGACAAAAGACAGCGGCTTGCCGGTATGGATAAAGCCGACAGCCGGGGCGTACCCAGCAGCCAGCACTGCCGCC
Organism: Candidatus Methylomirabilota bacterium; assembly: GCA_003104975.1. Lineage (NCBI taxonomy): Bacteria > Methylomirabilota (SeqCode) > Candidatus Methylomirabilota bacterium. The sequence continues at coordinate 38,662 of PQAM01000018.1, read as the reverse complement.
TCGGTCACACCATACAGACATGAGGTAGCGGCGGACAGGCAGCGGTTCGGTAGATCGGCCTTATCCCATTCCTCTGTGTCGTAGTTGCGCGTCTTCCACGTGACACCGTACTTCCGTGCGATGAGCTTGTACATCTCGCGCACGCGTGCCCCCTCAATACCGCGCAGTTGATCGACGCTGCGGCGCGCGGGCGGCTCCTCTCCAAAGCGGAGGTGGTACATCTTGCGTACGACCTTGAGTCGCAGGTCCGGGTCGAGCGCGAGCTGCGCCTGGTACAGGAGCCGATCCGACCGCGCGCCCCCAGGCTGGCCAGAGGCGTACAGGCGCACACCTGCCTCACCGATCCAGACGAGCAGCGTCCCGACACGCGCCGCGAGCGCCACAGCCGCATGCGAGACACGCGTACCCGGCTCCAGCATCAAACAGGCCACACCACCCACCGGGATATGAGTGCGTACGCCATTAACATCCACCACCACGAATGCCCCGTCCAGGACATCGAGTTGCCCCTTCTCGATGTAGAGAACCGAAAGCCGTTCTTTCATCGCGATAGGTTTGAGCGGCGGAAGCAGCGGATTATTCATACGTATGCATCACAATCGTCGCACCAACATCAGCCCGCACCCGAAGGCCTTGGCCGACCCGATACCAGAGTGTCCTCATACTATTGGTCCCACCGATAGGAGCCCCAATCCCAAAACCTTGCCGTGCCCGATGCCTGTTTGCAGGGTATTCCTGAATTTGGCTGGTTCGTTTACCAAGAGAACCCCGTCGTAGAGTACCGAAAAAATCCGAATACTATTTCCAGCATGCTGTGTACCCCGGAGCATCTGTTCTTGGGAAACCCGTACATCAATCCGCTCCCGTTGTGCTTCCGTGAGATCAAAGAAAGGCAGTTGTGGAAGCGAAAATCCGTGCAGGTGTCCTTTTCGCGCAATCCATTGTTCTTGTTCCTCTAGTCGTAGCAATCCTAGTCGCTTGCTATTACGGGTGACGCAAGGATTGGCCCGCAGCCTGAAACGAAAGCGCTGACCGATCTTGAGTGAATCAAGTTTGAGGCGGCTCTTCAGATCGATGGGCGGATCCGCCTTCGCCAGCCATCCCTTCACGCCGATTCCTGTCCAGTCCGAGATCGTTCGGCTCTGAACAAGAATCCGGGGACAACCATCGGGATCGGTCTCCGGCTCGAGCCTCCACAAGATTTCACCTTCCGGGCATTCACGGTCCGGCGGGCAGAAGGCCCGACACAATGTGGCATGAAGCTGGTAGGGATCGGACAGGTCTCGTCTGGCCTCCCTACAACGCGGATCAAGATGGATTCTATGCAGAAACATGGGTTACCTCATGAGGGAGGGAATCCACTCCGAGCGCATGTAACGCGCCCCGAATCGGCGTTCGGCAAACGACGACAACGGCTGGTCCATTTTGAGTACGCCTGAGCCGTCTTTGGACTCGAAGGAGGCTAATAGCTTCTCGGGGGACTCTTCCCATTTTCGCCGTGTGGAGATCCACGGCCATCGTGTCAAGGCGTCTCGCAATGGAACATCCTGCACACCGTTCTCAATCCAGATCGGTTCGGAGGGTACGTAGGATTTGCGGCCCAGCGCCAAGGGCCAGACGGGATCGCGCAGAGCGGCGTGAATCCTTTCCAGAAGAGATCGGTCCTCGCATTCCAGTCCCACTAGAAAAGCTGCATCGGCAAGATAGAAACGCTGGGAAACGACCCCATCTTTGGACTGAGTTCCATCCGCCTTAATGATGGTATCGGATGCTGCACAGCCCGCTGTTTGATAGTCGCGCCTGGGGACACCCGGACGATCATGACGGACCCCCATTACTAAGCGCGTGAGCGGTTCCAGTTCGGTCCAATTCTCGCGGTCAATTCCCAGCGCAGCAGCCAGCAATCCGAGTACACCGGACTTGCTGGGCTCCTTCCCGGTATCGCGTTGATCAAAGCGGCTAGTGGTACCCCACGACTGCATGGGACCCACCAGACATAGCAGTAAGGTAGGCATACCTTACTCCTTTACGGCTACGGCTTTTAAGCTATTGTCGAGGAGATCCTTCAGGGAAGTCATAGGACTACCGTATCCATCAAGTGTGGCCTCGGCCAGATTAATGACAAAGGTTTTCTCCTCACCACCGTATACAGCACGCAGAGCCTTTGCTTTCTTGGCAAGCTCCTCTGCCGACCTTCTGGTGAGCGACTCATCCTTCTTTGCGCGAATAGCTGTTTCATAGGCGTTGGCAAGATTGTGGGGTGCGGTGTTGCGACGCACTGACACAGCCACGAACTCGGGCGGATTATGAGCCGCAAAAGTGTTTTGCTTGCCGGTAGGTTCGGCGACAATAAATCCTTCCAGAAAGGCCCGTAGTCCCCTGGCTGCCAGCTCCCTGTCCCCTTGGAGATTTGCCACCAGCGTTTCCCAATCCACCACGGCGTAGCGATAGAAACAGGCGGCATTGAACTCGACCGTACCCATCATGTCGGCGCCAGCGGTGTCTTCTGGCTTCAGGTCGTCCACCGCAGTATAGAAATCAAACTCACGCTCGACGGAGTGAGTCGAGATGGCATGGGCCACCTGACATGCTGCGTTCTGGTTTTTCTCGGGCATATCGGCCAGCATGCGTCCGAAGAGCGCGACATCCACAGCCTTGCCGCCGTTGAACACTTTGTCGAGCGCCTTCTTCAGTTCTGGATCAGCGATCTGAGCGGCTTGCTTCTTCGCCTTGCCTGCCTTCTTTCCCTCTGTAGGGTGAGTATCGGCTGCAGTAATGGAATTCCACTTCTCATCAATGATGTCGGCTATGCTGGCGATTTCGTGCTGTCCCAAAAATAAGAGGTATTCGCTCTTTCCATCCTCCTTGACGGAAAGCTCTATGGCCGCCAGTGCTTGGCGTACCTTCTCGGTCGCTTCCACTTTAGCGCGCCCCTTTTCGACTAAGGATTTTGTTATGGCATCCAGGACGCGTTTGGTGCGGAGGGCGACATCGTCCGACGCCAGCGACCCGTTCTCGACTAATCCCTTGAAGTACTGGCGCACCGCCCGCTTGAGACACTGGCTGGACACACGCGCGCGGCGGGTCCCACCAAAAAGGGCGTCCTTCGGCGCACCGGTGTCATCACGGTTCAGGTTCGACGGGGCAAAGTTCTGCAGGGCGTGAATCTCGATGAGCGTCTTCACAGCGATACCTCCTCTTGGGTCGTGAGTTGTTCTTCTGTTTCGGTATTCAAATGCCGGTAGAAATCGCGCGCCCAGGAGTTTTGAGTGCGTTTGCGGTCGTCGTTCCAATACAACAGCCCTTGCAGCAGGGCTTCAAAGTCGATGGCGTATTCCTTGAGCAGCCCAATTATCTGACGCAGCCTATGGGGCAACTGATCACCGTCCGAATCAAGCAGCGTGATGAAGCGGCGTTCGGTGCTGGCGGAGTTGCTTGCCGCCTGGTATGCCGCACAGGCCCTCCCGATGGGCATCGGTGCGCCCTGACGGCCCTGCAACCAGTGTGCAGCCCAAAGGCCGGCCACAAGGTAGAGCATTCCCCTCCGCCAGGAGTTGTCCTCGCCTTTCAGGAAGGGTTCAACATAGGGATAAGCGGGCACAAATGCTCCCGGATCAAAAGCAAGACTACGCCTCAATACCGCTCGCACCTTGGTGTCTTTTTCGTTTAGGTTTTCCAGCCATTCGATGAATGTACTCACAGGACCTCCTTCCGCGGTTCAAGTTTGGCAATCTCGTCGTTCAGTTCCTTCAGCTTGCGTAACACCGGTCCTTCGGCTTTCACGAGGGCACGGATCGCCCAAGCATCGCCCATCGAAACCGAGGCGCGGTGCTGGCCCCATGCTTTCTTGAGGGTACCCCTGACGGACTCTAACCACTGACAGCGGATGTCCTCGAAATCGCGTTCGAGGGTGTACTCGCGCAAGATGTCGTGAAAGCGAGATTCAAGGGTGGACCAGTACCAGGAATTCACCGGCATCTGTTCCACAAATGCCTTAATATCTTTTTTGTCAGGCTCTCGTTCCCCTCGACTTAGAATATCTCGTGCGTATGAGCGACAGGCCAACCAGAGAGATTTTTGTGCGTCCTCTGCTTCTTTAAGAAGTTGCCGGATTTCCGTTCGGATGAATCGGTCCCCAGTCAGCGCCTCTGGCAGTGCAAACCGCTCCATGCGCCAATACTCGATCTTTGCCTTGTTATTCGCCTGACCGAGGACTAACACCGATCGTGGGATTCGGTCCCGGTTCGACCGGCTCAATACCGACGCATGCTCGATTACCTTGGGTGCCAGATGTGAATCGTCGGGCAGTAAGGAGTCGAAGTCTCGCCAAAGCCCCCGATGACGAAATTGAATGGGTAGCCTCCCCCACTTGTCGTCAATCCTGTAGCCAAGCATAGGGTCAATGTAGCCTTCTGAAGAACATTCGACTCCCGAGGCAAATGCCAGTTCACTCAGCGTCTCACCATTTCCATCAAGATGAAATGTGATCGACCGCGCCAACCATGTATATAAATCCACTACACCCATTGCCGGTCTTGCGATGCCATTTTTTAGCGACGCAAGTGGGACCGGTTCTTGCTCCCAGATGGGCCGATCATCTGCAAGCACTTCCTTGTTCTCGGGCACAAGAGAGACCAGCAGCGTATCGTGGAGGTGTATCCCCAAGGGTAGAACCATGGCAGCAGTCGCCGACGGCGCAGTCTTCGTGTAGACGAAATCGCTGTTCCCTCCGCCAAGAGCGAATGTCTGGCAAGCGACAAGCCACCGAGCTGCCATCCGCGACGGAGTCGGTCCAGCGGCGGCAATCTCGATGTGATCAAAAAGTACTTTTGCGTTGTTGGCGTTATGTTCAGCCGCAATTGCTGGCCATGACTTCCATTCTTTCTTTTCTTGCGGCTCGTAAGCAGAAACTTGATAAAAGGGATACCCCTCATCAAACAACCAGAACCGATCCTGCCACTTTTCCAAGTAGGCCGTGATTTTTTCGCTTGGCAGCCCGTCCCTAAACAGAGCCTTGGCCTGCTCGATGTCGGTCGGCCCTTCCAGAGCACGGTACAGAAGTGCGAGCAGAAAGCGGTGCAGGGCCACCACCACCAAGGGTGATGGGTCCTCGATGGCCGCGATCTCTTTTGATCGCAGGAGGGTGTCACGAATACCCAGTTCGTCGCGGCTTCCATCGGAGAATCGCACGGGTATCCATTTCTCATCGATCAAGTTAAATTGGCTCATTTGGGCTCCTTCGTCTCGTACACCAATCCCAAGTCATCATCAAGTCGCACCGACGCGTCTACTGTCCAACGACCATCGGTTTCTAGTACTAGGGGAAAGCAATTGCGCAAGAGCGGCGATGCCTTCCAGCCCTCTGGTACCCCCGACGCCTTCAGTTTCTTGACTACCGACTTCTGCGAAAGACTGACGCCCCGAAGAAACCACGCTTTGGACATTGCGAAGTTTGGCGTCTTCTGAGAATCGAATCCGTCTTCCAACCATAACGGGATCGCCACAGCCGAGTCTTCGCCAATCCTGGTTTGGGCCATGAGGGTTCGATGGACGCCGGGTTCGTCTTCGTCATAAAGCACGAACCTCGCTGGGTCGTTCCAGGATGCGTCGTCGGGCAACCCGATGATTGCCTGGTTTGCTCGCTGACGATGAGATATGGCTTCTCCCTCGGCAAGCACTGCCTTGTTCATCCGCTCTTCTAGAAACTCTGGCACGACCACCTGCTCTTCATAGACCTCTTGTACCAAGGTGTCGATCTCATCTGGAAGTATCAAAGTCTGTCTCTCTCCTTCTCGAAGCAGAATCCAGGTTCGTAACACAATGTCCTCACGGTACACCGATCCCCACCAGAGAGGTTTTCCGAACGAGGGTGGTTCTTCGCCAGCCAATCCCGCAACCAGTAGCTTCGGTTCGGAAACGGGTCTGGATGATCTCGCATGCCGCCACAAGCGCCCCGCACGTTGCAGCACGAGGTCGATAGGTGCGAGGTCGGTTGCGATCAAATCGAAATCCAAGTCCAGGCTCTGTTCCGCCACTTGGGTGGCGATGAGGATTTTGCGACCGGTTCGATTCGTGGATTCCCCAAAAGTCTCCAAGGCCTGATCCTCGTGTCTCTGCCGTCGGTCTGCTGGGAAGCGAGCATGAAAGAGAAGCACTTCCGTGCCATCGGACAGGCGTTTGCCGATACACTGGCCTTCACGCTCCAGCCGCTCGCCTTCGGGGAAGAGTTGGTATAGGTCTTGAGCGCGCTGGACTGTATTGACGAGTGCCAGCCCCATGCCACCATCGGCAAGACCCTCCTCCAACGCCGCAAGCATGGCTGGCAAATCTGTCTGAAGTCCCTGTAGCCGTACCGTCAAACGGCGTTGAGGGTCAGCTTGAAAATGTTCCTGGCGTGGTTTCTCACCAGGACAGAAGATAGATAAGCGGGGGTAGGGCTTCTCAGGTTCCGGTAGCGCGGAACCAACTATCTCCGCCAACTTGCGGCGAATCGATGGAGGCAGGGTTGCGGAGAGAAGCACCACCGATGACCCCAACGTCAGGAGCCATCGCAGCAGGTGAACCAGAAGCGTGCCCGTATAGGCATCATAGGCGTGGATCTCGTCGAAGACGACCACGCGATTCGCAAGGCCCCACAGGCGAACGAAGTTGTGTCGCACCGGCAGAATGGGCAGAAGGGCCTGATCCACCGTTCCCACTCCGTATTCAGAGAGTAGCGCCCGTTTCTTGTTCGTGAACCATTCTCCGGCACGGACTTCGCCTCCCTTCTCGGAATCGTATATGCCTGATACTTTCAGCTCCTGAAATGTGTCGTTCAGTAGCACACCACTATGCACAAGCTGTAGATCAAGCCTTCGATTCATCCCTTGATCGCTCAAGAATTTTAGGGTTCGCTTGAACATGGCATTGCCCGTGGCCTTAGTTGGCAGGGCTACATACAGACCGCGATGCCCAAAACTCCGCTGTAATTCCAGATGAGCGAAGAATGCTGCCTCGGTCTTGCCCTCACCCATGGGCGCTTCTAGCAGGAGAATGGCGGGGTTTTTCAACTCGGTGAGTGCATCGTCAACAGCCTGTTGCAATGGGCGCGGCGCAAAGCCAAAGACATCCGTGAAAGACTTTGATTCTTTGGTCAGCGGGGTTCTCGGTTCCCACCCGATTGCACTCATAGCCTGGTCAGCACAGGTTCTGCGTTTTTGAAACCACGCTTCCAAATCTCTGCAGTCTTCGGGGCTTCCGAAGGGGAACCAGTCTTCGTCCGAGCCGATCCAGTCGGCAAAGCTTGTCAGTCCAGACAGCAACATGAAGTCAGGGCCAGAAAGTGTCTGCTTGCTGAGAATTGTGTTGGGCTTGAAAACCTCCAGCAAAGCCTCTAACAGGTCACGGCGGGCCTGAGTCCAGCCTGTCCGCACTGCTTCGAGTCGATCCCCCCCTCCGACATATATTTCCGCATCAGCTTTTTCTTTTTCCTTTTCTGATGCCCGACTTCCGTGATGACACCCCACTGCATCGGCTACCAACTCCGCCAATTCATCTGGCCATCCCCGTTCTTGCAACCATGCTGCCAGGGCAATCTGGCTCACAAACGCATGGTGGATATTGGTATTCGGACTTCGTGGCAGACGCAGTCCCGTTGAAGCGAGCAGTTCAGGCCACTTAGCCTGAAACCCAGGGCAAGCCTTTCCCAAGTCATGGCAAGCCACTACGAGCAACAACCACGGGCGGGCATCCTCCCAGCCCAGCCCAAGGATTGCCGCCATTCTTTCACGAGTGGCTTGGGGTTCACGCGCTAAGATGGCATCTGCGCTGGCGGCCACATCCAACATGTGGAGGATAAGGGGATGCCACCGACCATCACCATCCGTGGAAGTTTTCGCCCAAAGCCTTGTCAATACTTTATCCATATCCCATCTGCACTATCAGCCTACGTTGAGTGTCGGCTGCTGTTACATCAAGACACCGGTAAGCCGATCGTTTACCCAGCATTTCCCGAAGCCGAACGAAGGCCCGGACGACCTGCACGCTGGCCTGAACCGCGATTGGTGTATTGAGGACGCTCGCCAGCATGATGGCCCCGTGCTCGGTAAAGGCATAGGGGAGAGCGGGGGAGAACTTAAGTGGTCGGAGGTGATCACAGTTTGTGATCACCTCTGCCTTCTCCGCTCCCGTCAGACGGAACATGAAATCCTCGGGGAGGCGTTCCGGGTTCCGTTTCACCGCCTGGTTGAGGACCCGCGTTGATACCCCGTAAAGGGCTGCCAGATCAGCATCGAGCATCACGCGTTGACCGCGGATGGAAAGAATGCGCCGCTCAACGCTGGGCGCCGGACTCAGAGCACCCCGTGCACTCATCGGTCAACCTCCTGGATTCCGGCTCGCGCCCGCGATGCGGGCTTGGCCGGAATGACGATCACTGAAAAGGGCCGCCTGAGACACTACGCTGGCCTCTCCTCGCCCCACCAGGACGTGCCCGGTCGGTCCCGATCACCGCGATGATGCGCGACGTCGTCGCCTCCCGTACATCGCCGCCATCTCCTCGACCCGGAAGCCGATCGAGCGGCGGGGCTTATCCGAGTTGGTCATCAGAGCGCGGATGGCATCAAATACGGTCTTGAATTGCGCGTCGTATCGCTGCTCTAACTCGTCCAGTCGCTTGGCAAGGTCTTGATGGGAGGCAAGCATCCGACGAAGCCGGATAAAAGCGCGCATGATCTCAATGTTCGCACGCACGGCTCGCGGGCTGTGCAGTACACTCGATAACATGGCGATTCCATGTTCTGTAAACGCATAGGGGAGATACCGGCGGCCGCCCCATCTTGAGATCACAATTTGTGATCTCAAGATGTTGAACTCCTCTGCGGTCAATTCGAAGGCGAAGTCCGGCGGGAAACGCTCGGCATTCCGCTTGACGGCCTGGACGAGCACGCGCGTCTCGACCCCGTACAGCTCGGCAAGATCCGCATCAAGCATGACCCTTTCGCCTCGGATCATGAGAATAGATCGCTCGATGCGTTCGGCGGGGAGGCAGACAGCTTGTGAAGTAGACACCTGCTTTCTCGGCATCGACTTACCTCCTTTTGTCATCCGACCACTGCCCGATCGGTCCCGATCACCGCGATGAGGCGCGTTTCGTAAACTCGGCCGGGCGCGGCAAGCAGCGCCCCTACGATACGGGATGACCTGGGCTATCTCACGCTCTCGCGTCCTGCCCCCTCAACCTCACCTTCTCCCCCAAGGGGGCGAAGGGTCTCTTTCGAAGTCGGCGCAGCCAGTAGCGACGTGGCTTGTCCGGCAGCGTAGGGGAGAGCGGGGGAGAACTTGAGTGATCGGAGGTGATCACAGTTTGTGATCACCTCTGCCTTCTCCGCTGCCGTGAGGTCATTGTCCACCTTCACTTCTCCTCGCCCCACCAAGGTTTGGCCTGGTACTGACGTGCAATAATACCCGTAACGTCATTGTCCAGAAAGTCTCCCGTGTCGGTCATTGCGAGGGAGCGCAGCGACCGAAGCAATCTCACCGTTCTGCGCGGCCCCAAAAACGATGCGATTGCCGCGCTCCCGTTGGTCGCTCGCAATGACGATCGCGGCACGGGAGGCCTCACCTCGGACTTTCATGCCCATGGGCGCGCCGAAGGTGCATGCGGTATTCCCGCGAAAACGGCAATCCAGCGCCGAACGACTGGATTCCGGCTCGCGCCCGCGATGCGGGCTTGGCCGGAATGACGATCACTGAAAGAGGACGTATGCGACACTACGCTGACCTCTCCTCGCCCCACCAGGACGTGCCCGGTCGGTCCCGATCCCCGCGATGATGCGCGGCGCAGCCGGTGTCTCCCCCTCAACCCCGCCTTCTCTCCCCAAAGGGGGCGAAGGGAAGGCGGAGGAGAGGGCATTGGGTCGGTATCCTGTTTGACATTGGATGTCGTCGATGGTAGCATCATCACATCATGGCGCGAACGACCTTAGACATCGATACCCCACTGTTGAGAGAGCTCAAGAAGCTGCAGGCGCGGGAGGGGCGCTCCCTGGGCAAGATCGTGTCGCAGCTTCTGGCCGAAGCCTTGGCTCGTCGGAAGCCTACGCCCGAACCGTCCAAGCTTCACTGGACCTCCCACCCCATGCGTGCGCTGGTTGATCTCTCCGACAAAGAAGCGGTGTACGGCGTCCTGGACCGCGACAAGAGATGAGTTATTCGGTGGACGTCAACATCTTCCTTTACGCGTCGGATACGTCCGCCCCAAAGCATGCAGAAGCCACTCGCTTTTTGGAGCAGCGCGTTGCAGATCCGGACCTGTTCTGCATCGCGTGGTCCACGATCATAGCCTATCTCCGCATTACTACCCATCCGCGTATTTTCGCCAGCCCGCTTTCGCCCAGTGAAGCGCTCGGCAATGTCGAGTCGCTTCTCAGCCTGCCGCGCGTACGTGTACTCTCTGAGGCTGAGGGGTTCCTCGATACCTACCGTGGGGTGACCGCCCACTTCCCTGTACGCGGTAACCTCGTCCCCGACGCTCACCTGGCGGCCCTCCTCCGGCAGCACGGGGTACGCACGCTGTACACATCCGATCGGGACTTCAGGAAATTCGACTTCCTCGATGTTGCCGATCCCTTCGAATAGTCGCTCACATCATCCCCGCTGCCTGAGTAAGCCTTTGTCGGCCCGATCTCTCGTCACCGCGATGCGGCGTAACCGCCGTTTCTCATACGCTGCCGCCTCCTCGACCCGGAAGCCGATCGAGCGACGCGGCTTGTCCGGCGTGGTCATCAGGGCGCGGATGGCCTCAAACAGCGTGCGAATGCCCTCATCGTGCCCGGCGATCTTGCGCTCCAGATCTCCCAGTTTCGCGGCCAATTCTTTGTGGACGGACAGCGTCTCGCGCAGTCAGACGAACGCCCGTATGATGGCGATGTTGACCGCAATCGCGTGCTCGCTCTTGAGGACGCTTGAGAGCATCGCCACTCCCTGCTCGGTGAACGCGCTCACGTTGCGAGCGTGCTTAATAGTTGAACATGTCACAATTTGTGATATGTTCCGGATCTCCTCGCGGGTCAGGACGACCATGAAATCCGCTGGGAACCGCGTTATGTTCCGACGCACCGCCTGATTGAGCACACGGGTTTCCACTCCGTAGAGTGCCGCCAAGTCCCTGTCCAACATCACTCGTTGTCCCCGGACCAGTACGATCGCCTGCGCGATGCGCTCAGCCGGGACGCACTTCAGTATTGATGTTCTCAATGGTCACCTGGCTTTCCGGAGCCTGAAGCCCACGCTCCCATAGTTAGTCACGTATGGTTCGTATCGGATTGGTCGATAATTTCAACGCGAGTTGGATGGATATAGATATGAGATCTGCGCGCCACAGCCTCGAACATCCTTTTCGCCCCTCCTCGCCCTGCCAAGGCTTTGCTCCCGCCTCCGATCACTGCGATGGTAGGCGGCGCAGTCGCCGTTCCCCCTCACCCTCACCCTCTCCCCCACATGGGGGCGAGGGATTCATAACAAAGGGCTCCTCTCCCCTCTGGGGAGAGGATTGAGGTGAGGGGTGTAGGGCGCCACCTTTCATCCCTACGGGCGCCCCAGCGGCGCATGCGGTATTCCCGCGAAAACCGGAATCCAATACTGAACGACTGGATTCCGGGTCAAGCCCGGAATGACGATCACTGAAAAGGGACGTCTGAGACACTACGCTGGCCTCTCCTCACCTCATCAGGGCTTCGCCTGGCCGGTCCCGGTCACCGCGCGATGGGCGCTTCGTGGATCTGGCAGGGCGCAGCAAGCAGCGCCCCTACAATACGCGAGGACCTGAGCCATCTCACCATCTGGCTGGCTTCCCCCCTCAACCTCGCCTTCTCCGCACCCAGCGGGTACCCGGGGGACGAAGGGAAAACGGAGAAGACGGTTGAGCGGCGCGGATTGTTACGGGTCGACTAGCTTCCCTTGCGATCTGCCCGTTCCACGGCACGCAGGATCCGCTCGCGCGTCTCGGCAGTAAATTCATGCCCGTAGAAGCGAAGGAAGAGCGCTCGTCGAAGCGTGGCCGGCGAGGCCTGTGGGTCCTTTTCCAGCGCCGAGGCTTTCACCAGCGCCTGGGCTGTCGCGTGCATCGAGCAGCCCATCTTCAGGCGTTCTTCCCCTGAACGCCGCAGCAGCATTGTCAGAAATCTCCGCTCAATCTCCGGAGCGGTATCGTTCATCTGCTGACCTCCCGATAGAGTGACTCGAGACCTAAACGAGTGATCCAGTGCACCAGGTAGGCGTGGTCAAGGCCTTCTACGCGAGCCAGAAGGTTCCGGACATCTGAGAGTTGGACCTCCGAGTGGCTGTCCCGTGCCCAATCAAGTTTGGAGATGATCAGGTCCTCCGGCGCGACAAGGAACAGATCGCAACCCTCCACGGACACACCCTTCCGCCGCGAGAACTCCGTGCGTCGGTAGTCGCTGTCTTTCCGGACCACAAAATCCACCTTGATGACGAAGGCGTTATGGATGATGTTGAACATCCCCTTCGCCCTGACGGCCTCCTGCACCGTGTCCCGGTCGACGTAGAAGTCGTCCTGAAAGAGTCCGATCAGCCGATCGACGTCGGACTCGGCTACGTCCACGACGATATCGATATCGCGCGTCATGCGCGGGACGGCATAGAAGTTCGCGGCCATCGATCCTGTGATCATGTAGGGAATGCCGGTCCCGGTAAGCCGCCGCGTGACTGCCTTCAGGACTTCCAGTTCCTCGCTCATCTGCCACCACCCGCTTCAAGATCACAGTTTGTGATTGTGAACGTCCGGTTCGCTTCGGCCTCCTCGATGCTCAGTACGTCCTGGTTTTGAGGCCGCAAATTGCGACCACAAAACACTTGCCTCTTCCGCAGAGCGCTGGAACATGGGGTCCGGCGGGAAAGCGCCGTCAGTTACGGCGCGGCACGCAGCGCCCCTACGATCCCTGATGACCTGCGCTATCTTACGCGTTCGCGTCCTCACCTTCAACTCCGCCGTCTCCACACCCAAGGGGTACCCGGGGGCGAAGGAGAAGGGCGAACGGCATCATCGGTCCGCCTTGGAGGTCACAAACTGTGACCTCCATTCGGCAAACTCCTCCGGAGTCAGGACAAACATAAAGTCCATGGGGAATCGGCCGAGGTTTCTCTTTACCGCCTGTTTGAGCGCTTTTGGGCACCCCGTAGAGGACCGCCAAGTCGCGATCCAATATGACCTTTTGTCCACGGAAGACAAGAATCGCCCGGTGAATTCGCTCCATCGACGCCAGCGATTCGCTCATCACGTACTACCTCTTTGACCTTGGATCACAGGCCCCGGGATCTTACCCAATAAAATCCTCCGCGTGCGGAGACTGTTCAGTACGTTCACTGCCATGAGCGCGCGGTGTTCACTAAAGGCGTAGGGAAGGCATCGCGGATTCCAGTGTTTCTCGGAACCGGTCACAAACTGTGACCGGTTCCTACTTGAACTTGAGGTCACAGTTTGTGACGTCAAGCTGGAATATTGTCTTTGCGTCTGGTGTCCCGAGTCATAAGTTCGGCGAAGAAGTTGACGTTCCACGTATTGTCACTCCGCAAAGCGGGAATCCAGGAATCCTGCTATGTTCTGGATTCCGGCTCGCGCCCGCGATGCGGGCTTGGCCGGAATGACGATCACTGAAAAGGGACGTATGGGGGACACTACGCTGATCTCTCCTCGCCCCACCAGGACGTGCCCGGTCGGTCCCGATCACCGTGATCGCCTGAGCGATCCTCCTCTGGACGACCGGAACGATCCGGCACAGTGTACCGCCCCCTTGTGACATCCGGGGTCACTTGTGATTGAGAATCCGCCGGGCCTCGTCGCGGACCCGTTCGGCCAGGGCTGTGGGCGTGAGCACCTGCACCTGACCGCCGAAGCTGAGAATCCATCCGATCAGTTCGGGTGAGTCGGCGACCGAGAGGGTCATGTTCAGCCGTCCTCCCTTGAGCGGCGTCAGGGTCTGACTCGGGTGCCACAGCCGATCCTTCACCCAGGGGGCCGCGGACCTACTGAACAGCAGCTCGACCGTGATCGGCTTCCCGCTCATGACCACCAGGGCATCCTGCACATACGCCTCGACATGAAAGCCCAGGGGCATTTGGTATGGATGATCCGTGATGGCCAGGGACCGGATACGGTCCACGGCGAACAGGCGTACCTCCCGGCGCCAGCGACAGTAGGCGATCAGGTACAGGGCGCCGGCCGCATACCAGAGGCGGTAGGGATCGACCTCTCTGCGGGTTGTGGCGTTGCGGGACGCGGAGTAATATCGCATCTGGAGGCTGCGGAACTGGGTAATGGCCTGTGTGATCCGATTAATGGTGTCTTGGTGGTGTCGATAGACCTTGTGCGGACCCAGTCCGACCGAGAAGAAGCCCTGCAACTGCCGCACGTACGCGTGACCGTGCGGCGGGAGCGCTGCGGTGGCCTTATTCAGGGCGGAGTCAAGAGCGGCCTTGATGTCGGTCCCTTCCAGGGGTGTGAGCAGGTCGCGACTGAAGATCAGCGCCATGAGTTCAGTTGGCGAAAACGCCAGGGTCGGGATACGTCGGAAGCCGTCCATCAGCTTCCAGCGGACCTGCCCCTCGACCCGCTCGGTGAGGAGGGGAAAGCCGGCGCTCTCGAGGGCGGCGAGGTCCCGTCGTATCGTGCGGGGATGTTTGGGCACATCGTCAGGCAGAGATTCGGCGAGTTCCTCGATTGTTGCGCCTCTGGCGCCTTCTAACTGTCGGAGAAGCTGCCACTGGCGCGTGACCTGATCGTTTCGCGGCATGATGCCTCCACCATGGTTAACTGATGCGCGCTTCGTGAACCCGACAGGGCGCAGCAAGCAGCGCCCCTACTATACGGGACGACCTGGGTCAGCCCGCGCGGTTGTCTGCCCCCTCACCCGCGCCCTCTCCGCACCCGGCGGGTACCCGGGGCGAAGGGGAGGCGGAGACGGAGGCTGCCGCGTGGCTGATGCTATCGTATCGTGTTGAATATACACCGGTGCTCTTCTGCTCTGTTGTCATCTTAGACCGGGTGGTGAAGGGTATTACTGTAACTGTATCCCTGCATGACGTCAACTGCGACGTTTCGGCTGGAATCATTGCCGCGTAAAACTCGTGCAGGCGATTCGGACGGTAAAGGGGCAGTAGGGAGTGGAAGAAGAAGGGTTGGGCGATTGCGGGGTGCCCGGAGCGGCTAGGCGACGCGTGGACGATCCTTGCGGGCCCAGGCGAGGAGTGTGTCTGCGGGCCAGGCATTGATGACGTCCGATCTCTCAATCCACCCGCGGCGGGCGACGGCGACGCCGAGGGCCATGTTGTCGAGCTGATCCAGGAGGTGGGTATCGGTGCTGATGGCGAGTTTCACGCCCAGTTCCTTCGCGCGCCGTGCATGGTGGTCGTTCAGGTCGAGGCGCGACGGCTGGGCGTTGATCTCCAGGGCCTTACCGTGCTGCCTGGCCGCCGCCATGACCGCTTCCAGGTCGACGTCGTAGGGATCGCGCTCACCGATCAGACGGCCGGTCGGATGGGCGAAGATGTGGGCATAGGGATTGCTGAGCGCCTTGACGATCCGGGCGGTCATCCCGGCCCGATCCTGCTTGAACCGGGAATGAATGGCGCAGACCACGATGTCCAGTTGGGCCAGCACCCGGTCCGGGAAATCGAGACTGCCGTCGGCCAGGATATCGCACTCACTCCCTGCCAGGATCCGGATCGTGGTGTATTTCTTTCTGAGGGTGCGAATCTGCCCGATCTGTTCGAGCAGTCGCGCCTCAGAGATGCCGCCGGCGACGGTAGCCGCGTGGGAGTGATCCGAGACGATGATATACTCGTACCCCTTCCGCTGGGCCGCTTCGATGAGCGCCTCCAAGGGGTGATGGCCGTCGGTCCAGTCGGTGTGGGCGTGCAGATCGCCGCGAATGTGGCGGAGTTCCAGCAGGTTGGGGAGCCGCCCGTCGAGCGCCGCCTCGATTTCGCCCCCGTCTTCCCGAAGCTCTGGCGGGATGTACGGCAGGCCCACCGCCAGATAGACCTCCTCTTCACTGGCGCCGGCGATCCGCCGGCCGGTCGCCTCTTTGAAGACGCCGTACTCGCTGACCTTCAGCCCCTTACGGACAGCCAGCTCGCGCACCCGGATGTTATGGGCCTTGGAACCGGTGAAGTACTGCAGTGCCGCGCCGAAGCAGTCCGGCTCGACGACCCGCAGATCGACCTGGATCCCCTCGCGGTGCCGGATGGTCGCCTTGGTGTCGCCCTGAAGCAGGACCTCGGCCACCTGTGGGAGCGACGTAAAGACCGCCATGACCTTGGCCGGATGTGTTGATGTGGCCAGGAGATCACAGTCTTTGACGGTCTCGCGCATCCGCCGAAGGCTGCCGGCCAGGCTGATCTGCCTGACATCGGGGAGCGTTTCCAGGATCTGGACCAGCTCACGGGCCAGCGGCAGCGCCCGTCCCAGCGGCATCCGCTCGCGCCCCGCCTTGACGACGTGGATGCCCTTCAGGATATTGTCGACCGTCTTCTGTTTGATCCCGGGCAGACCCAGGAGCGCGCCCTGCCGCGCGAGCGCCTCGAGCCGCTCGACCGAATCGACCTGAAGCCGGTGAAAGAGGAGCGCGGCGGTCTTGGGGCCGACACCCGGGATCGCCATCAGCTCGACCACGCCGCGGGGGATCTCCGCGCGCAACTCCTCGAGATAATCGATACGTCCGGTCTCGAGCGCCTGCCGGATCTTGGCCGCGAGGTCCTTGCCGATTCCCGCGATCTCGGCCAGGCCGCCGCGGGCCGCCACCGCCTCGATCGCCTCGGTCAAGGCCTCCAGGTTCATGGCCGCGCGGCGGTAGGCCCGGATCTTGAAGACGTTGTCGTCCTTGATCTCCAGCAGGTCGGCGATCTCGTGAAACAGCCTGGCGACTTCGAGGTTTCTCATGGCGGAGACGGACCCCCGGCAGGGGAGGGGTACGGGACGGAACGTGAAGAATCGCGTACGGGAGCGCGATTACGAGGGGGCGACCTCGAGGGACCGTTCCGGCTGTAGAAGCGGCCTGGCCCATCGCTCAATCACGCCGCTGCGGGCCGTGGCCAGATGTTCCAGATCCAGGTGACGCTGGATCTCCCGTACAAGCCTGGTGTGCAGGTAGTGGCCCGCCCCGTGTGCGATAATGGTTCCGACGACCGGCTGGCCCAGCAGATACAGATCCCCCAACAGGTCGAGGACCTTATGGCGGACCAATTCGTCCCTGAAGCGGAGATCGCCGTTCAGGACCCCGCTGTCGCCGATGACGATGGCGTTGTCGAACGATCCGCCCAGCCCCAGGTTGCGGCGATGCAGCTCTTCGATGTCTTTGAGGAAGCCGTAGGTCCGGCACGGCGCAATCTCTTTGGCGAATCGTTCCCGGGTAATGTCGAAGGCGGCCGACTGCTCCCCCAAGGTCGGGTGATCAAAGCGCATGGTATAGATGACCTGCAGACGTTCCGACGGCACAATCTGAATACTCGAACGATCGGTCTCGACCACCAACCGCTCTTTGATCTTGAGGTAGGTCCTGGCCGTCATCTGTCGCTTCAGGCCGACCCTCCCGATCAACTCGACAAACGGTGCGGCGCTGCCGTCCATGGCCGGTACCTCCGGACCGTCGAGCTCGACCAGGACGTTGTCCAGTCCGGTTCCTGCGAGCGCCGCCATCAGGTGCTCGATCGTCCTGACCGTGACGCCGTCCTTGCCGATCGTCGTTGCATGATGGACGTCGACGATGTGCGCGGGGACGGCCTCGATGGTCGGCGCAAGGGAAAGGTCGGTGCGCTTGAACACAACACCGGAATTCGATGGCGCGGGACGAAGCGTCATCTTGACCGGCTGGCCGGTATGCAGCCCGATCCCATCGCAGATGATGATCCTCTGAAGCGTTCGCTGATGGCTCACAATTATTCCCTCCTCAGACCTGCTGTGTCTGAGACGATATGTACGCTATGTTACGCGGATCAGCCGCGATTGTACTTGAAGTGCGTGATTTTCGCAAGCCGTGTCGCATGGATATTACGGCGACCTCCCGGCCCAGCGTCGGAAGAGTCGTTGGACGGCATCACACCATGGCAAATCCTGAAGGGGGTTCAGCAGTGTCGCGATGCCTGCCTCCATCTCAGGCGGAACCGTACGGGCCTCCGTCCGCCCACCGCGGGGGGCGTATGTCCGGTCCGCATGCCGACGGATGCGGCCGATCCGCAGCACAATCTCGGTGACGACCGGCTCGCCGACCTCCGCATTCAGGATGGTCTTGAGCTGGTGGCGCAACATGTGCAGTTCATGCATCCAGATGGGATCCTCAACGCACAGGTACAGGCACCCGCCCCTGAAGTCCTCGACGGTCGCCCGCTCCCTGATCCGCTGGGCGACGGCCCGGTCCCAGGCCCGACGGAGCGCCAGGTGACGGATGACCCGATCGAAACCCAACCCGTGCAGGCTGTTCTCGAGGATCTCCGCGCATCTGGCTGGGGGGGTGTGCGCGCTTCGCTGTCCCGGTGCGCCGCGCTTCATCCGATACACTCCACGGTCGGGGCCGTCTTCGCCGCCCGGCAACAGCCGGCCTGCTGAACGTGGAAGAATCCGGCGACGGTTCGATGCTGTTCGGTCATGATCGCGATCTCGTGTTGGGGAGCGCGGACAGGGCTTCGTCGATGGCGCGATTGGCCAGCGCGTCCGCCTGACGATTCAGCTCGCGACCGATGTGCTCGATCGAAAACCGGCAGTCGGCCGTCGAGAGCTGCTGAATGAGGGTACGCGCCTGCGCGTATAACGTCGCGAGGCGCGGGCTCTTGACCCGATATCGGCCCTGAATCTGTCGAACCAGCAGTTCCGAGTCGGATCGAATCCTGACGCCGGCGGGGTGCAGTCCTTGTGCCTCCCGTAACGCCAGGAGAAGCGCTTCGTATTCGGCCACGTTATTGGTGGTCTCGCCGATGTAGCGGTAGAGGGTCCGTACCGGTCCCGCCCCGCCGTCCAGCATGACGCCGATCCCGGCCGGTCCGGGATTGCCGCGCGCCGCGCCGTCGATGTGAATCACCAGTCGCGACCCCCCCCGGCGTGCCTCGGGGCCGGCATCCGGCGCCTCGGCGCCCCGCCCCGGCGTCAGCCCTTCCAATAGAGGATCCGTCCGCATCCTTCGCAGGTGCGGATCGCCTCGTTGCGGCGCACCTCGTTGTACAACTGGGGCGTGAGGCTCACGTGGCATCCTTCGCAGGAGCGCCCGGTGGTATTCGCCACCGCCAGGCCGTCCCGGCTCTTAAGCAGCCGAAGGTACACCTGCAGTAGGGACGCCTCGACGCCTCTCGACCGCCCCTGCCTGGTCTTCCGTACGGTCGACAAGCGGTCCTGGAGTGACCGCAGTTCGTCTTCCCGCGCCTGCTTGTACCTCAGGAACTCCGCCTCGGTCACCCGGACCTTTGCCTCCTCCTGCTTGCGGATCGCGACCGCGCCGTCGATGGCATCAAACCCGATGAGAATCTCCTCTTCCAGCGTCGAGATCTTCTGTTTCAGCCCCTCGACCTCTTTCAGAGTAGCGGTGTATTCCTGGTTGGTCTTGATCTCGAACAGTCGACCCTGGCGCCTTTTCAGCTCTCGGCCGGCCTCGTCGAGATCGCGCTCTTTCTGTCGGCGAAGCCTCTGAAGCTGCTCGACCTCGGCGGTCGCCTTCTCCAGGGCCGCCTTGGCCTGAATCAGTTGTTGCTCCATGTTCCGGATCTGGCCCGGGATGGTGGCAATGGTCCCTTCCAGCAGGGCGATTTCCGCGTCCAGCCCCTGCAGTGCGATGAGCTGCTCTAAGTCCTGAAGCACGGTGCACCCCAGTGATGAGTGGCCAGTGGTAGTAGCCAGTACATAATGTGGTGGGCCCACCTGGACTCGAACCAGGGACGACCCGGTTATGAGCCGGGGGCTCTAACCAACTGAGCTATGGGCCCCAGCAGACGACGCGCGACGGACGGCACCCGATCGGCAATGATTCCGACGACTGTGACACGCCGATTGCCGTCCTAGGATTCTACAAAGCTCTTCAGTTTTCTGCTCCGCGTGGGATGGCGGAGTTTCCGGAGCGCCTTGGCCTCGATCTGCCTGATTCGCTCGCGGGTGACGTCGAACTGCTGACCGACCTCCTCAAGGGTGTGATCGCGTCCATCCCCCAGTCCGAACCGGAGCTTCAGGATCTTTTGCTCCCGTTCCGTCAGGGTTTCGAGGACCTGCTCGGTCTGACCGCTCAGGTTCATGCCGATGACGGCGTCGATGGGGGAGATGACCGCCTTATCCTCGATGAAGTCGCCCAGGTGGGATCCCTCCTCCTCTCCGATGGGCGTTTCCAGCGAGATCGGCTCCTGTGCAATCTTCAGAACCTTCCTGACCTTATCGACCGGCAGATCGATCTTCTGGGCGATCTCCTCGGGTGTCGGCTCCCTGCCGAACTCCTGGACCAGGTACCGCGAGGCGCGCGTCAGTTTGTTGATGGTCTCGATCATGTGAACGGGGATCCGGATGGTCCGGGCCTGATCGGCAATGGCCCGTGTGATCGCCTGGCGGACCCACCACGTCGCGTAGGTGCTGAACTTATAGCCTCGCTGGTATTCAAACTTATCGACGGCCCGCATCAGGCCGATGTTCCCTTCCTGAATCAGGTCGAGGAATTGGAGGCCGCGATTGGTGTATTTCTTGGCGATGCTGATCACCAGGCGGAGATTGGCCTCTACCATCTCCTTTTTGGCCAGATGCGCCTTTCGCTCGCCGTTCGTGATGGCATGCAGCAGCGATCGCAGCTCCTTGCCGGTGGCATCGGCCTCTTCTTCAACCCGCCGGATCTTGCGCTGGATGGCCGTCACGTCGCGTTCACATTCATCCAGCCCCTTGCGGTCGAGGCCGGTTCGACGCAGAATCTCTCGTATGGCGGTTGTTCTGCCCCGGCCGTTGCCTGAAATGACCTTGATATCCTCCATCGACAGGCGGCGGACCCGCGCCACCTCCCGCAGTTCCTGCTCGCCGTACTCGATCCGTTCCAGGAGGTTGCGAATCCGGGCCACCACCCGTTCGATGACGCGCTGGTTCACATGAAGCTGTCGAATCAGCGTGGCCTGCGCCGCCTTCCGGCGCGCCAACTCGTCCAGGGCTTTCTGCTGCCACCGTTCGCTGAGGCGCCCGACGCCGCGCTGATATCGACGCCGGAGCTTATCAATCGTTAACTGCTCATCCCGAAGGGCCTCGATAGTCGGAGTGTGCTCGGTCAGCAGTTCGCGCTCTTTCTGCTCCGAGATCTCGTCAAACTCATTGAGCGAGAGTAACTCATAAATCCGTGCCTTGCCGTGCAAGAGCCGCTCTCCGATCTCGACAATCTCCCGAACTGCGACCCCCGCCTGGCAGACCGCCTCAGCAACCTCTTTGTGGCCTTCCTCGATCCGCCGTGCAATCTGAATCTCTCCCTCACGCGTCAGCAGCGGGGTTTTCCCCATCTCCCGCAGATACATCCGAACCGGGTCGTCGGTTCGACCGACGGTCGACGGCATCAGCTCGGGTTCCGCCTCGGCGCTTTCCTCTTCCCGTTGGGGCGCAGGCGATCTGGCGGCCTTTGCGCGCTGGGCCTCATCGACGACCTCGATATCCATCTCATCGAACAGATTCAGGATCTTATCGATCTGGTCGCCGGAGGTCACCTCTTCCGGCAGAAAGCTATTCACCTCTTCGTAGGTCAGGTAGCCCTTTTTCCGCCCGAGCGACACCAGCGGCTTGATTCCCTCTCTCATCGCCTCGGTGGCCGCCGTCATCGGCTTCTTGGCGTCTTTGGCGCCCGCAGCGTTTCGGGTATTCCTGACCGGGGAGGTCGTCGGGGCCGCCTCGGTCTTGGGCTGTTTGCTCTGGACCCCCCGCTTGCGGGCCGCTTGAAGAGGACGCGAGGCCTGGTGAGGCGTTTTCCATCGGGTCGCCTGCGACGGTCGTCTTGGCTTGTGCGCGTTTGCCATTCTGTCTCCCTTAACCTCCAGCTATCAGTTCTCAGCGATGTGCTGTCCGTAATGTCCGATTGTTACGTGACCGCCCTGGCGTGAGGTCGAGTGCGATCTCTGCCGAGCGCCAGAAACTGCGCCTGCAGTTGCGCAACCGCCGCATGATCACCCGCCCGTTCGGCCGCGTCTATCTGTCGTCGGAGCTCCTCGCCTTGCTCGCGCGTACGCCTAAGCGTCAGGCGCGTAAGATAATCGGTGAGGGCCCGCTCAATCGCCTCCTCCCCCTCATACTCCTCGAGATCGGTGGCGAGCAACTCTGTCAGCATCCGCTGGGCCTCCGGTTCCATCGCGGCGAGGGGGATCGCGGCGCGACCCGCCTCCGGCCCCAGAATCGCATATTGAAAGATCCGGCGAAGCGTCCGATCCAGCAACTCCTCCGGCCGTACGCCTTCCCGCACACGATGGGCCGCGCCGGGATGGTGAAGCGCCAGGTGGATCAGCTTCCACTCGATGGACGGCAGCCCCCGGGGTTGCAGCGACGGCGGCATGGCGTCCCGCTTGCGACCTCTTACCTGGAGGTTCAGCTCTCGGACAATGGCCTCATTCGAAAGCGACACGCGGCGTGCCAATTTTTCCGCATACCGCTGCCGTGTAATCTCATTCTCGACGGCACCCAGGAGGGGGAGGACGGTGTTGACCGCATTGGCCTGGCCGTCTGGGCTGGTCAGATCGAATCCCGAGACCTTTCGATCAAGCAGAAACTCCATCAGATCCTTCGATTGCGCGACCGCATCGGCAAAGGCCGACGGACCGCGCTTCCGCAGGCAACTGTCGGGGTCTTCGCCGTCCGGAAGCAGGATGACCCGCCACTCCAGCCCGCTGTTGAGCAGGCTCTCGACGCACCGTCTGGCGGCGGCAATCCCGGCCGGGTCCGGATCGAACAGCAGGAAGGCCCGGGTCGCATGCCGGCGGAGCAGGGCGATCTGTTGTGCCGTCAGCGCCGTACCCAAAACGGCCACGGTATGCGGCATCCCGTGGGCGTGCAGCGCGATCAGGTCGAAATACCCTTCCACCACAAGCACCGACCCTCGCTCGCGAATAGCCGGCGCCGCCAGGTGCAGGCCGAACAGGTGCGCCCCCTTTCTGTAGAGCGGGGTTTCCGGCGAGTTCAGGTATTTCGGCAGGGCATCGTCCAGGACGCGGCCGCCAAAGGCGATGATCTGTCCGGTCGGATCGCAGATCGGGATCATCAGCCGGTTCCGGAAACGATCATACGCCCCGCCGCTCTCCTTGCGCGGCAGCGCCAGCCCAGCCTCCTCGACCTGCTTTTTGGAGAATCCCCTCCGTACCAGGTGGCGCAGGAGCCCGTCCCAGGATGTGGCCGCATACCCGAGCCCGAACTGCTCGACCACCGAATCCGGAATGGCCCGGCCCTTCAGATACGCCCGAGCGGGCGCCCCGATGGTCGGATGCCGAAGCTGGGCGAGAAAGAACTCCGCTGTGCTCTTGTGGATCTCCAGCAGCCCGGGACGCGCGCGTTCGCTCTGTCCTGTCCCGCCGCCTGTGTGGGGCTGGAGCCGTGCCGGCAGACTGATTCCGGCCCGGTCGGCCAGCGACCGGATGGCCTCGGGGAAGCTCCAGCGTTCCTGCTTCATCAGGAACCCGATGGCATCCCCGCCCTCCCCGCAGCCGAAACAGTGGAAGATCTGACGCTCCGGGTTGACGATAAATGATGGGGTCTTTTCATTGTGAAAGGGGCAGAGGGCCTTATAGTAACGTCCGGAAGGCTTCAGAGGAAGGTATCTGCCGACGAGCTGCACGATATCCGTACCCGCCAGCACCCGGGCGACCGCCTCCTCAGAGATCACTGTGGGTGTGTCCTTTTCATGCCGCTCCACCCATGGGCACGCCATGGGGATACAACTCGACAATCGTGACGCCGATTCCCCCTTCCCGATAGTCGGCTACTCGAAAGCGCTCGACCAGGGGGTGGCCCGCCAATAACTCGGTGACGGTCTTTCTCAAGACGCCCGATCCCTTTCCGTGGATGATCCGAACAGTCGGCAGTCCGACGATGAACGCGTCGCCGACATACTGATCGACGCGACGGGCCGCCTCGGCCGCATCGCACCCGATCAGGTTCAGTTCGCCCTTGACATCATCCGTTGCCCTGGCCAGCCGGATCGGCCGGCTCGTCTCGCCCTGATCGGCGCCGCCGCAGGCGACGATCGCTTCCAGCGGGACCCGAACCTTCCCAAGCGGAAGCCGGATCTCCACGATACCGGCGGGCGAGGGCGTGCCGACGACGACCCCGTGTTGCCCAAGACCCTTGATCGCCACCTGCTGCCCGTCGCGGACCGTCGCCGCATCAACGCTGCGCAGGACAGGCTCCGCGCCGACGGCATCACTGAGCCTGACCTTGGTTTCGCGTTCCAGCGCGCCCAGTTGCCGGCGCACCTGCTGCACCGACCGCCCACGCAACTGCGCCGACCTGAACTCCCGGAGCAGTCGGTCGATCTCGGCCCGGGCATCGGCGACCGCGCTCTCGGTCTGTTGGCATGCGAGATGGTACAGGTGCTCCGCCCGGCTCCGTGCCGCATCCCGTTGTGCCTCGGCCTCACCGTGCGCCCTGGCTGTCTCGGCCGCCTGACGGGTCAGCGCCTCGCGCTCCAGGGTCAGACGTTGCTGCTCGCCCTCCAGCCGATCCAACAGCAGCCGTAAGGGATCGCGCCCCTCGCCAAGCAACCGCTCGGCCTGTCGAATGACACCGGCCGGCAAGCCGACCCGAGCCGCAATCGCCAGACCGTGGCTGCGTCCGGAAAGTCCAATTAATAATTTATACAGCGGTCTGAGCGTGTCAAGGTCGAACTCCACACAGCCGTTTTCGATTCGCGGGTGCGAATAGGCATAGGCCTTGATGGCGTCCAGGTGTGTCGTCGCCACAACCAGCGCGCCTCGCTCCAGCAGCGCCTCGAGAATCGCAATGCCCAGGCACGCCCCCTCTACCGGGTCGGTACCCGCGCCGAGTTCGTCGAGTAACACCAGGGTCCCGGGCTGGGCCGCGTCGAGGACGCGCCGAATCTGACCGATATGGGAGGAGAAGGTGCTGAGGCTTTGCTCGATACTCTGCTCGTCGCCGATATCCGCCAGGACGCCGCTGAAAAAGGGGACCTCGGAATCGGCCGAGGCCGGCAGATGCAAACCGGCCTGCGCCATCAGCGAGAGCAGACCGGCGGTCTTCAGCGCCACCGTTTTGCCGCCGGTATTCGGTCCGGTAATCAGCAGGGCATCAAAACCGTCGCCCAGACGCAGGTCGATCGGGATGGGGTGATGGACCCCGGTCGCGTCGATCTGCTCGAGCAAGAGCGGATGTCTGGCCCCCCGCAACCGCAGCGGGCCTGTCGGTTTCAGGGCGACGGGGGCGCAGCCGAGCGTGTCGGCCAATCGGGCTCCCGCACATCGGACATCCAGATCGGCCGTAAGCCGCATGGTGAGGAGTACGGTGTCGGCTTGCGATCGAAGCGACGCGGTCAGCGCGGCCAGCACCCGTCGGATCTCTTCCGCTTCGGATCGCTGCAGCAGTCGCAAATGGTTGTTGAGATCGACCACCTCCTGCGGTTCCAGAAAGACGGTCACGCCGCTGACCGATCGATCCTGGACTACGCCCTTGAAGGCGGTCCGGTAGTTTGGTTTGACGGGGATCACATAGCGATCGTTTCGAAGCGTGACAAGCGATTCGGCGATATACGGCTGCAGGGTAGGGGTCGTCAGTAACGACTGTAATCGGGCATAGATCAGGTTGCGGATCTCGTGGAGTCGGAGACGGAGCTGGCGGAGCTTCCGGCTGGCCGTATCCTTGACCTCTCCGGCCGCGTCGATCGCCGCGTGAATCGCCTCGACCAGATCGGCATGATCGTCGAGTTGCGAGGCGATGGCATCAAGCTGAGGGCACAACGCCCTGGAGCGGGCGATGGTATGACGAATCGTCGTCGACGCCTCTAACGATGTGGCGATTCGGACGAGGTCGATCGCCGCAAGGACGGCCCCTTCGGGGCGAGATCGCCGAACCGATTCCCTGATATCCCACAGTTGGTCAAAGGGCAGCGCGGATTCCCTGGACAACAATACCCGGAACTCCGCCACCTCGTTCCGGACGTTTTCGGCCTCTTCCAGCGTGGGAAGGGGGCGAAGGGTCTGGGCCAACTCCCGGCCTAGGGGCGATCCGGTCCTGGCAGCCAATCGCGTCTGGATGGCCGGCCACTCCAGGACGTCAAGGGTATGTTGATCAATCCGATTCATCGAACACAGAGACCTTATGTGCGGATCGCCAGAAACATACAGGGGACTCGATGTCGAGTCCCCTGAACGATCCATTCCGGTGCGGGCGTGCCGTGATGATGAAACCATTGCGCGACGATCAGTGTTGTGATAGGGCCTCCTTGACCAGTTGGCTGGCAAGCTTCCCATCGGCCCGGCCTGCGATCTGGGGCATCAGAATCGCCATCACCTTTCCCATATCCTTTAAAGAACCGGCCTGCGCCGCGGCCAGTGCTTCCTGCACCTTTTTCCGGAGTTCTTCCGGAGAGAGCGGTGCGGGCAGGTAGGCTTCTAACATGGCCAGCTCGGCCTGCTCCTTGGCAGCCAGCTCAGGGCGTCCCGCCTTCGTGTACTGCTCGATGGCCTCTTTCCGGGTTTTGCACGACGCGATTACGGCCTGAACGATCTCGGCGTCGTCCAACTCTCCCCGCTTCTCTATTTCTCGGTTCTTGATCAGCGCATGAAGCAGCCGCAGTACCGACGTCCTCAATCGATCGCTGCCCTTGAGGGCCGCCCTGAGATCCTCCGCCAATTGCGCCTTTAACACACCCACGTCTTACTCGACGCCAAAGCGGACACGCTTCGCTGCTTTCTTCCTGGCGGCTATCGATTTTTTCTTGCGCTTGACGCTGGGCTTCTCGTAGTGTTCGCGCTTGCGCAGTTCGGACAGTACCCCGGCCTTTTCGCACTGCTTTTTGAAACGGCGGAGGGCGACCTCAAACGACTCGTCCTCCTTCACCGTCACACTCGCCATTCCCCTTACACCCCCTTGTCAATAGCGATGAGATGATCTGCGGTTTAGGAACCTTCGTTGTAGATCCTGGAAGCCATCATATCAGGTTTCCAACAACGTATAATCGCATCTTTTGTGTGTAGATGTCAATAGCTTTGCCGACGACGGCTCACTGGGCGGCCCCAACAACGGTCACCTTCTTCATGATGTCGCCCCGCTTGATCTTCGCGACGATATCCATCCCTTCCACGACCTGGCCGAATACCGTGTATCGACCGTCGAGCATGGGCTGGGGCGCCAGGGTGATATAGAACTGGCTTCCGGCGCTGTTGGGCGCCATGGTCTTGGCCATGGCCACCGCCCCAGTCACATGTTTACGGGCATTTACCTCGTCCTTGATCGTGTACCCTGGGCCGCCGGTTCCGTTTCCGTTGGGATCACCGCCCTGCACGACGAAGCCGGGCTCGACGCGGTGGAAGCTGAGACCGTTGTAAAAGCCCGACTTGATCAACTTGATGAAGTTCGCGACGGTTCCCGGCGCATCAGTCTCGTACAACTCCACCACAATCTTCCCGGTCGCCATCTCAATAACCGCCCTGGAACTTTTTGCCGGTGCGGCCTCGGCCCCGTCATACACTCCCATCAGCAATAACCCGACTCCCAGCACCCCAATTGCCCGTTGCATGACCTTCCTCCTCTCAGGGTAGAATTAGGATCGCAATTGTCACGGCTTTCAATACCATTCCGACCTTTACCTGTCAAACCATTTCGCGCGTCATCTCACGGGTGTCGAGCCGTGAGCGGAGTGGTGGTGTGAGGTCAGGACGGGTGCTTGACCTCAAACTCGAACAGCAGCAGTTGCTCGGCCGAGCCGATGTAGAACGAGCCGACCTCAAGGATGGCCGTTTTCACGTCCGGATCGGGTGCCGGGAAGAAAAGGAGACCTTCCCGATCGAGCTTTGGGGGGACGACCAGCAGGTTGGTCAGCACCGTGTCCTGCAGTGCTCGCAGGGCAGTGGTCGACGCATGCAGTTCTGAAAAGAGGCTATACAGTTCATCATACCCAAGCGCTGTCGAGCGGCGATCCTTCTGATCCACCAGGGCGGTCTGGCCCGGATCAAAATGGATCCGTTCCCGTCCGACATTGTGAATGCGGACAACGAAGGCGAGCAGGCCCTTGGCCCTTGTGGAAAACAGGTTAAACGGGTTCAGCAGGGTGGCTCGTCTGGCGTAGTAGACGTCCAGACCCTTGGCCGTGAGCGGCTCTACGGTGACGGTCGCACCCGGAAGGGTCGCGATCACCAGGTCGCCCTGGGCCCGCAATGTGGGTAGTCGCTGAGGTCCGGGACGCAACGTCAACGTCCGCTCGCCGCCGGGGATTGACGCGCACGCGGCCAGCGAGACGACGACTACCAGGAGAGAAAAAAAGCGGGCCAGAGGCCCGCTTCGGGATAAGGTCTTCACGTGCGACCGTCTGCTCGTACCGCCTCAGACCACCAGCGCCCGCAGGCGCGCAATGCGCTCCTCCATGGGCGGATGGGTGGAGAAGAGCTTGAAGAGCGCGTTCCCGCGAATCGGGTTGACGATAAACAGGTGCGACGTCGCCGGGTTGGCCTCCATCGGTATACGGCCGGCGCCCATCTCAAGCTTCTGAAGGGCTGAGGCCAGGGCGTACGGCTTGTGAGTCAACCTGGCGCCCGATTCGTCGGCATGAAACTCCCGCGACCGCGAGATCGCCAGTTGAATCACGGTTGCCGCGATGGGGGCCAGAATAGCCAGGAACAGAAATCCCATGCCGCCTCCGCGATTGTCGTCATCCCGACCGCCCCCGCCATAGAACGGCATCCACATCGCCATTCGGGCCAGCATCACAATCACACCGGCGAGTGTCGCCGCGACGGTGCTGATCAGCGTATCGCGATTGCGCACATGGGCCAATTCGTGCGCCATCACCCCCTCGAGTTCTTCCTCGGTCAGAATGCGCATGATGCCGTGTGTGGCGGCGACGGCCGCGTGCTCAGGGTCGCGCCCGGTCGCAAACGCGTTTGGGGCCTCGCTGGGAATAATATAGACGCGGGGCATCGGCATATGGGCCCTCATCGCCAGCCCCTGGACGATCCTGTACAGGTCCGGCGCTTCCGCCTCGGTGACGGGCTGGGCGCGGTACATCGCCAGGACGATCCGGTCCGAGAACCAGTAGGCCCCGAAGTTCATGACAAAGGCCAGCACAAAGGCCAGACTCATCCCCCGAGTTCCGCCGAAATAACCGCCGATCAGAATCAACAGGCCGGTCAGTAACCCGAGCAGGGCCGTGGTCTTCAGGGTATTGTTCATGTTGCTCTTCTCTCCTCTCCGGGTGCGACAAGGCACCAGGTGCCCGTCCGCGCCGATCTAGTGCTCTTCCTTCTGTGTATACGCTAGTACAGCACCGGTACCCTGTCAAGGATAACCGGACACCGCACAACCGATTTTCCCGACGGATGAGCCGGCTGAACAACGGTGACCCGTTACAGATTTATCCGGCGGAGTAACCCGTGTCTCTTGACCGGTACCAGACCCTCCTCCTCGCGGTCCTCCCAATGTTTCATCCCGGCATCGAATTCCTGGGCCATCGCCTGCAACAGCTCGTTCATCTGCCGCTGCATCCGTTCCATCCGGTCGCGCATGTTCAGGATCACCTCCACCCCAGCCAGATTGACGCCCAGTTCCTTGGTCAGTCGCAGGATGAGCTCGATCCGTTCCACATCGTCCTGCGAATAGACCCGCGTATTCCCCTCGGTGCGGGCCGGTCGAAGCAGCCCTTCCCGTTCATAGACCCGCAGCGTCTGCGGATGGATATCGAACATCTCGGCCACGACGCTGATCGAGTATCGACGCCGTCGTCGCGTTACCATGATCCCCCCTTCAGCGTGCCTGCGTGCACACCGTTATTTCCAAATAGCGCGTCTCGGGTTCTCCGGATGCAGGCGCCCCAGCTCTCGGAACAGCTCTTGCGACCGTGTATCGAGGTTGCGCGGTAGTATGATCTTTACGGTGACGAACTGGTCGCCCCGCCCTGTCCCCTTCAGATGCGGGACCCCCATCTCGCGGAGGCGAAAGATCTGACCGCTGCTCGTCTCGGGGGGGATGCGCATCGAGGCCTTGCCGTCGACGGTTGGAACCTCGATCTTGGCCCCCAGCGCGGCCTCTGTCACCGAGATCGGGACCTCGCAGTAGATATTGTCCCCCTTTCGTTCGAAAAAGGGGTGAGGACGGACACGTGTCACGATATACAGATCTCCGGGCGGTCCCCCCAGACGTCCCGCGTGTCCTTTGCCCTGGGCCCTGACATTCGAGCCGTTTTCCACACCGGGTGGGATCTTGACGGCGATCCGTTCGGTTGTGAGCACCGTCCCCGCGCCGCCACAGGCGTCGCACAGGGAGGACGGGAGCTTCCCGGTCCCGCGGCACCTTGAGCAGGTCTGATGTCCGCCAAAGAGCCCGAATCTCCCTCGTGCGCGCCCGCTCCCTTCGCAGGCAGGGCACGGATAAAACTGCCCCCCTGTTCTGCCGCCCGTGCCTGAGCAGGACGAACAGGGGGCGTGTCGCTGAAGGCTGATTTCGGTGGACAGCCCCCGAATCGCATCCTCGAACCGAAGATCAACGGTATAGTGGAGATCCTCGCCCTTTGCCGGTCCGGCCTGAACCCCCTGTCCATGTCGGCCGAGCAGATCGGAAAAGAGGTCCTCTATCCCGCCTGGACCCCCGAGGTCGAATCGGCTAAAGTCAAACCCGCCCGGTCCCCCTCCAGGCTGCCGCCCGGCCTCGGCCCCCGCGCCGAAGACCTGATGCCCGAATTGGTCATATTGGGCCCGTTTGGCCGAATCGCTCAGGACCTCATACGCCTCGGTGATCTCCTTGAACTTCGCCTCAGCCGCCTTGTTGTTGGGGTTGACGTCGGGATGGTACTTCCTGGCCAGGCGCCGGTACGCCTGCTTGATCTCCTTCTCCGAGGCCCCCCTGCGGACGTCAAGGACCTCATAGTAATCCCGTTTATTCATGCGTGTACCGGCAACTGCTTAGGCGTGTAGACTGAAGGCTGAAAGCTATACATGCTCGACCCGGTGTGTGATCGCTGCGTTACCCCCACACGCCTTCAGCCTTCAGTCTATTAACCTTGTAGCTACCTTGTCATCGCCTGTCACTTGACGTCAATCTTGACTTGTTTGGGCTTCGCCTCTTCCGCTTTCGGCATGGTCACTTCCAGCACGCCGTCCTTGAACACCGCCTTGATCTTGTCCTGCTGGATGTCGGTCGGCAGATTGAAGGCGCGGTGAAACGCCCCGTATGCGCGCTCGATTCGAAGATAATTTTCCTCCTTCACCTCGCGCTCGAACTTCCGCTCGCCTTTCAGCATCAGGCTATTGTCCTGCACCTGGATGTCGATGTTATCCCGGCTCACCCCAGGCAGCTCCGCCTTCATGACGATGCTGTCCGGGGTCTCGAAGATATCCACGGCCGGCGACCACATGGAGGTCGTCAACCCCTCCTCGTCATCCGTCCGGGTCCGGGACAGCGCCTGGTCGAACAGGCGGTTCATCCGTTCTTGGAGCGTCATGACGTCGCGGAATGGATCCCATCGTACGATCGCCATCTGTTTTACCTCCTTTCTTTCTGTCATTTCTTGTCGCCTTTATCGCCGAGATCCTCAAACTCGGCATCAACCACGCCGCCCTCCGGCGCCCCCTGCGACGGCTCACCCTGAGCCTGCCCGCCGGCGTCGGCCTGCTGTTTGCTCTGGGCCTGCTGGTAGAGCAGTTCGGCCAGCCGGTGAGACGCCTTGGTGAGTTGATCAAGCGCCTCGCGTTGCTTCCCGATCTCTTCGCCCTTCAGCGCCTCTTTGCCGGCGTTGATGGCGGTCTCCAGGGTGCCAAGCTCGGCGATCGGGAGCTTTTCGCGATTCTCGTTCAGCATCTTCTCCGTCTGGTAGCAGAGGCTGTCGAGTTGGTTTCGGACCTCGATTTCCTCACGACGCTTCTTGTCTTCCTCGGCGCACCGCTCGGAGTCCTTGACCATCCGCTCGATCTCATCTTTGGTCAAGCCGGAGCTGGCCGTAATTGTAATCTTCTGTTCCTTGCCGGTGGCCAGGTCCTTGGCGGCGACATTGAGGATACCGTTGGCGTCGATATCGAAGGTCACCTCGACCTGCGGAATGCCGCGCGGGGCCGGCGGGATGCCCACCAGGTGGAACCGGCCTAACGTCCGGCTGTCTCGGGCCAGTTGCCGCTCTCCCTGGAGGACATGAATCTCCACGCTGGTCTGATTGTCGGCCGCCGTCGTAAAGGTTTCGCCCTTGCGGGTGGGGATGGTGGTATTGCGTTCGATCAGCCGCGTCATCACCCCGCCCAAGGTCTCGATCCCCAGCGAAAGCGGCGTCACATCCAGGAGGACCACGTCTTTGACATCGCCCACGAGTACGCCGGCCTGGATCGCGGCGCCCACCGCGACCACCTCATCGGGATTGACCCCCTTATGCGGCTCCTTCCCAAAGAGCTCACGCACAAGCTGCTGGACCTTCGGCATCCTGGTCTGGCCGCCCACCAGGACGACCTCGTCGATATCACGAGGATCGAGCCCGGCATCCTTCAGTGCCTGCCGACAGGGTCCTACGGAGCGCTGGATCAGATCCTCGACCAACTGCTCGAGCTTCGCCCGTGTCAGCTTGATGCTCAGGTGCTTGGGGCCGGAGGCATCGGCCGTAATAAACGGCAGATTGATCTCGGTCTCCAACACCGTACTCAGCTCGCACTTGGCCTTTTCCGCCGCCTCCTTCAGGCGCTGAAGCGCCATCCGGTCCTTCCGCAGGTCGATTCCCTGATCTTTCTTGAATTCCTCCACCAGCCACGAGATGATCCGTTCGTCGAAGTCGTCGCCTCCGAGGTGGGTATCGCCGTTGGTCGATTTGACCTCAAAGACCCCTTCGCCCAACTCCAGGATCGAGATATCGAATGTCCCGCCCCCCAGGTCGTAGACGGCGATCTTTTCGTCCTTCTTCTTATCCAGGCCGTAGGCCAGCGCCGCCGCCGTCGGCTCGTTCACAATTCGAAGCACCTCGAGACCGGCGATCTTACCGGCATCCTTGGTGGCCTGCCGCTGGGAGTCGTTAAAATAGGCCGGAACGGTGATCACCGCCTGTGTAATCTTCTCCCCAAGATAGGCCTCGGCATCCGTCTTCATCTTCTGGAGGATCATGGCGGAGATCTCCGGCGGTGAATAGCCTTTCCCTCTTACCTCAACTGACGCATCACCATTGCCGGCCCGAACCACCTTGTACGGCACCAACTTGATCTCCTGGCCGACCTCCTCAGAACGTCGACCCATGAAGCGCTTGATCGAAAAGATCGTATTTTCAGGGTTCGTAGTGGCCTGCCGCTTGGCAACCTGACCGACCAGCCGCTCGCCCTCCTTGGAGAAGGCCACGACCGACGGGGTCAGTCGACCGCCTTCGGCATTGGGGACCACCACCGGGTCTCCCGCCTCCATAATGGCCATCACCGAGTTCGTTGTTCCGAGATCGATACCGAGAACCTTTGCCACCTTGTACCCTCCTTACAAGAAATTGTCGTTACTAATTGAATGGCGACCGGGTTTGTCTCGCTCTTTTCACCCAGTAAGATATAACATTAGTCCATCAGTGTCAAGAATATTTAACAAAAATTTGTTAGATTATGCGACCCTGGTATCAACGGGCTCTACAGAAAACCCCTTGACCCATCTTCGACAATCGGCTAATGTGTCCATAATATATTGAATATTAAGGACAAATAGACGATTCGCTATAGTTTCTTCAAGAAAGGAGAGGGAGATGGGATCAGCAACAACACACATCGTCGTCCTTATTACGGCGGGCTCCACACAGGAGGCGGAGACGATCGGGAAGACGTTGGTTGAGTCTCGGTTAGCGGCCTGCGTCAACATCGTCACTGGGGTTTCCTCGCTTTTTCAATGGCAGGGGGTGATTGAACGCCAGAAGGAGGCGCTGCTGGTGGTGAAGAGCCGCAGTGAACTCCTCCCCTCTATTATTAAGGTCGTAAAAGGGGTGCACTCATACACGGTGCCGGAGGTGATCGCCATCCCTATTCTGGACGGATCCCCCGACTACCTCGCCTGGGTAGACGAGTCGTTGCGAACAGCGCCCTGATGTATACTGACCCGCTTGGAAATGCTTGACAAACGGTCGAAGGCAAGGTATAAGACCGTACATCGCTCGTTACGGCAGGAGCTTCTGAGACCGAGCGGATTGTCACGGTTACCTGCTTCCAGCCGACGTTGGCCCAGCAACCCCGACCGGAGGTCACGATGGACCATCGATTCTCCCGAAGGCTCCTGGGGATCGCGATCGCTATTGCAGTCGGGACATCGTTTCTCGCCCCGACTCCAGCCCGCCCCTCCACCCATCCGATTGATAACCATAGCGCCGCTCAACTCCCGCCGGTACCGATCCCCATCGGTCATCAACCGACCGCCGCGGTTGTCTTACCATCGAGTACGCCGCCGATCCAACCTCGGGGCGATACGCTTGACGGGACGCTCCAAATGGTCGACAACAACGACGACGCGATCCGCAACGGCTTGGTCCATTCATCTAAGGGGATGCAGGCCCTGGCGGCGAGAGACCGAGCGGCGGCCCGGCAGGAGCTGGAGGCATCAATACGCATCCTGGCTATGCTCCCTCAGGCGGCGACCCCCGAGGATCTTCGCCTGCAACTGATCGAAGAGACGGCGCGCCTCAAGGCGGCATTGACCGGCGCCTCGGCGGGTCCGGTTGCCGATAGCCGGGTCGATGAGCAGGAGGAGGAGAACGAAGCGGACACGGAAGCGACCCCTGATCTGGTCGTGTCCGATGACGAACCGACGGCGGTATCTCCCAGCGGGGCAGTGGTGTCGCTTCCCGACCTGGATCTGAGCGACTTTGACGTACCGATCGTACTCAACGAACGGGTCCAGGAGTATATCGAGTACTATCAAACCCGCAAATGGGGGGTGATGAGTCGAGCTCTCGAGCGTTCCGGCCGGTACCTGCCGATGATGCGCGAAATCTTTCGAGAGCAGGGGCTTCCGGAAGATCTTGTCAATCTGGCATACGTCGAAAGCGGTTTCAACTCCCGTGCATACTCCAGGGCCAAGGCCTCCGGGATCTGGCAGTTTATCAAGGCCACCGGGAATCGGTACGGCATGCGGGTCAACTACTGGCTTGATGAGCGACGGGACCCGGAAAAGGCCACGAGAGCGGCAGCCGCGTACCTGAAAGATCTGTACGAGATGTTTCAATCCTGGCCCTTGGCGCTGGCGGCGTATAACGCCGGCGAGCACCGGGTTCAGCGAGCCATCGAAACCCAGGGAACGACCGACTTCTGGTCGTTGAGGCTTCCCAAAGAAACCGAGCTGTTTGTTCCGGCCTTCATGGCGGCGACGATTATTGCCAAGGATCCTGATCAGTACGGTTTTGTCGCACCGGTTGAGGAACCCTGGGAGGTCGAGCGGGTGACCGTGCCTGGAGCCATTAAACTGAGTTCCGTTGCTCAGGCGGTAGGCGTGTCGTCCGATCTGCTGCGCGATCTGAATCCGGCCCTCATGCGCGGGGTCACCCCGGTGCATGCCGCTGAGCACCAGATTCTGCTGCCGCCGGGCACCGGGGAGATCCTGATGGCTAACCTTGATCGGCTCCCCCGTTACACGGATCGCAAGCCGTCCAGGACAGCAGAGAAGCGACAAGGCGCCAAGAGAAGGAAGGCGACCGGAGCGGCCATGGCGGCTGCAGGGCGCGGCGGGTCCAGGGGTCGTTCCGTAGCGGTCAACAAGAAGACCACGCCCTCCTCTTCCCCTTCCGGCGTCCATGTCGTCAAGCGTGGTGATACGCTGTACAAGATCGCCAGGACGTATGGCGTTGATCTCGACGCGCTGCGCCGGTGGAATGATCTAGACCGCCGGGCCATGCTCAAGCCGGGTCTGGCGTTACGGGTCGTTGCGCAGGCTTCCAACGGTCAGCGCGAGAAAGGTCGGTCAACCCGAGCGTCCGCCGCCCATGTTCGTTACCGGGTAAGAAGAGGCGATACCCTGTGGGAAATCGCCAGGGTTCATGATGTCACGCCTGATGAACTTCGCCGCTGGAACGATCTGGGACATAAGGCGACACTGTTAATCGGTCAAGAGCTGAGGATTCGCGTCAGCGAGAGCTAACGAGGCGGTTCCGCGTGCTACTGGTGTAGAGGGGCCGTGCGACCGCGGGTCGCGTGACGCATGGCTCGATAACGGCGAGGGGCGACTTCCGCCAACGTTATTCACGGCTCATTTGTGACACCCGGCGGAGCTGATCGGCGCGTTCGGTTCATTGCGGGCGTTATCTTGATCGCTGCAAGTTTCCTCGTCTATCCGGCCTATCTCGTTATTCCATTTCTTCCACTCTCCGGTACGATGAAACTGAACGCGGCTTTGCTCGTGCTGCTGCTGAGCTGGGGAATGTTCGGAGTCGGCTTCTATCTCAGCGGACGAGAAGGCTACGAAAGACTGAAGCGTCGTTTCCATCGCTGAACTCGATCAGACGGACCAATCGCTCCCACCATCCTACCTTCAGAGCCCATCGGGGTTTTTCTATCCGGATATCAGCATCGGTCAAAAGGCTGTCGGCTTAGACGATTGTATCTGCTGTGATCCGCCTCCTGTCAGACCACCGGTCTGGCGCCGGGATGTAACAAGTATATCTGTAAGATCCACCCGTATATGACGGTCGAGGTCTGTGCTGCCGACAGTACACCGAAAGGTCCGAACGACGTGGCCGGTCTGACGCGGGCGCACAAGCATCCGCTTGGGCCCCCGCCCGTTCCAGGGATCGGTGATGAAATATGGGTCAGCACCCAGAGTCAGGAGGAGGTGGGCGAGAAGACCACGAAGATCAAAAACAAGTCGGTCAAAGACTTCGACGGCGCATATCAGGTCATTCATACCGCGACCTGGGGTATCACCCGCATCCCCGATGTGGGCAATAACCCGCGTAATGCCTGGCCCGGTCACACGCCGACGCGAGATATTGCCATCTCGACGAACTGGCACGACAATCGCCTGTCGTTGATGGATGCGAACGCCAAGACGCTGATCAGCCAGTTCCGCTCAGGCGCCACCAATGCCCATGTGATGGTGGCTCCGGGCGCCGACAACCGCGATGACCGGTTTGTCAGCCATATGGGGGGGGCTGCCACGGCGGCTGTCAGCGCCGAACTGCTTGAGGCGGGGCACGATCCGAATATCGGGCTCTTGCGGGGGGCGCCTGAACCGCATGGTCTCTGGTTCTGTGATGACGAGTATCACTTTATCGTCGCCGATACCTTCAACAACTCAACCTCCATGTACGATGTCGGCTTCGGCACCGTGGACGCCGTAGGCGGTCTCTTCAGGCTCGGCCATCATGAGGAGGGGATGAACATCCCCACCTCATTTTTTATGTAGTAGTGGTCGTCTCGGCCTTTAGCCCAACTTACGCACGAACATCTACCCTGCGGCGATTTTCGGCCCCATGATCTCTGTAAATATGGATGAGGACAGCCGCGCCCTCATCGAACCCCGATGTAGTGTAGACCTACCCCCCGACTGCAAACAGAAGGTGTTCGTTGGGTGGAGAATCTGTACGAATCAACGGAGAAGTGGCGCCGGCTCGAAATGAGGAGTGATGACGTGGTGTCATCGCAGGATACTGTGAGAAAGGGGATGACGTCGTGACCCCTACGGGATCGGCCCAATCATCGGTGTATTGTTCGTCTCATCTGTCTCCGGCGCATTGTTTAGCGCATCGATCACGGCAAAAAGAAATTTCCCCGAAATGTTCACCCCGATGGGAAGCAGTACATTCACCGGTCTGGTCTGGCCCAGTCCGACCCGAAGCCGTCTGATGATCATCTCCCGCAGTACGGTGTCACCCGCATCCAAGCCCGCATCGTTCGAGAGGATCACCCGCAGGCGGGAGGCGGGAGACATCATGTTCCCCTGGTTCGAGACCCTGACGGCACCCATGAGCCGGCACCTGCCCCTGCGACAGATCTGGCTCACCGGACTCCAGGTACCGACCAGATCCGGGCCGGTAGTCGGCGGACCCTCCGGATTGACCATGCGGTACACGGTCCCCGTCAGATCCACCACATACAACTCCCCGGCTTCGTCCTCGCCGAAGGATGAGATCAGCAGGGGGGTATCGAGCAGGACGGTCTGCACCCCCCCGCTGAGCAGCAGCAGCTCCCCGCTGCAAAAGTCGCCGAACAGATAGCTCCCCACCGGCAGCGTCGAGGCATGCCCCCGGTAGACGTAGCCGCCGGTGATCGAGCAGCGGTCGCCGACGTGCGCATACTCCGCGATCGGCGGCACGAAGCCGCCCTCACTGCAGCGGGCCGGATCGAGGTTCGTGCAGTGCGCGCCCTCAAACACCCGCCAGCCGTAGTTGCCACCGAGCGTCACCAGATCGACCTCTTCGAACGCGCCTTGCCCGACATCCCCCACATACAGCTCGCCCGTCGCCCGGTCGAAGGCAAACCGCCACGGGTTCCGCAGACCCAGCGCATAGATCTCGTCCCGGCCGGGCACGGCGCCGACGAAGGGGTTGTCCGG